>NZ_JBPQTS010000238.1:0-7202 GCF_051386455.1 Streptomyces sp. URMC 124 | reverse complement strand
CGGCGGGGGGTTCTTCGCCTGCGGCGAGGCAGCGTCCGGCGGGTTCGTCCGGCACCGCCGGGCTGCGCCGTCTCGGCTTGGCGCCGTTGCGGCGGAAACAAGAAGCCGGGCTTCTTGGCTTCAGGGGCTTTCCGTTCGGCACCGCCGGGCTGCGCTGTTTCGGCTGGCGCCGTTGCGGCGGGGACAAGGAGCCGGGCTTCTTGGCTTCAGGGGCTTTCCGTTCGGCACCGCCGGGCTCCGCCGTTTCGGCTGGCGCCGTTGCGGCGGGAGCAAGGAGCCGGGCTTCTTGGCTTCAGGGGCTTTCCGTTCGGCACCGCCGGGCTCCGCCGTTTCGGCTTGGCGCCGTTGCGGCGGGGACAAGGAGCCGGGCTTCTTGGCTTCAGAGGCTTTCCGTTCGGCACCGCCGGGGTCGGCCGTTTCGGCTTGGCGCCGTTGCGGCGGGAACGAGAAGCCGGGCTTCTTGGCTTCAGGGGCTAAGAAGCCCGGCTTGCCTGCGGTAGGTGGTGCTCTCTGCCGCAGGCAAGAGCTTCCGCCGCCACGGCGCGTAACCCCCGCCGGAGGTGACCGGCGGTGCCGTGCGAGCCGTGCGGGGCCGGGCCCCGGCCGGAGGGTGTTACGCCGCCTGGAGTTCTTCCGTGTCCTGGGGGGCCCGGATGCCCAGGTCCCGCAGGACCGCCAGCGCGGCCCTGCGGCCCGAGAAGAGGGCGCCCTGGACCGTGCTGGTGTCGCGGTGGTCACCGCAGACGTACAGGCCCGACAGCAGCCGCACCGGGCGGCGCACGTCATGGGGGGCCGGCATGGCCGGAACGGCCTCCGGGTCGTGGTGGGCCGCGAGGAGCTGCCAGTCGGCGGCCGGGGCGCCGTAGACGCGGGAGAGCTGGGCGCGCGCGGCCCGGTCGAGCTCGGCGAGGGGCAGGCCCGCGGCCGCGCCCAGCACCGTGGAGGTGATCAGGGGTCGGCCGGCGGGTGCCCGCGAGGGGTCGACCTCGCTGGTCACCATGGTGTGGGCGACGGGCCCGTGGCGGCCCGCGGCGATGATGAGCGAGGCCTCCCGCAGCGGAGGCTCGTCCGCGGTGTGGTGGAGCACGGTCACCGGGTGGAAGCCGGGCAGCCGCAGGCCGGGGAGGAGTTCGGCGGCGGCGCGCGCCCCGGTGGCCACGACGACCGAGCGGCACCGCAGCACGCCGTGCTCGGCGGTGGTCACGGAGGTCGTGCAGGCGGCCTTGGCGTGGACACCCGTGCGCACCGTGCCGGGCGGCAGCAGGTCGGCCAGCAGCACCGGCACGGTGTCGGCCCCGCCGGCCGGCAGACAGAGGCGGCCGCGCGCGTAGCCCCGCAGGACGAGGTCGGCGCAGCGGCTGGACGTGGTCAGGTCCGGATCGCACAGCAGGGACGCCAGCAGGGGCCGCAGGAAGACCTCGGCGGTGCGGGCGGGCAGGCCGCGGCCCGCGAGGGTCTCGGCGGTGGGCCGGTCGGGGCGGGCGAGGACGCGGTGGGCGGGCAGGGCGGCGAGGCGGCCGAGCGCGGTGCCCAGCCGGGCCTGGTCCAGGCCGCCGGCCCGGGACCCGCGGGCCGCGGTCGCGAGGGCGCGGGCCGTGGTGAACGCGCGCTTGGCCGTGCGGGGTTCGGCCGTGCGCTGGTTGCGCCCGTCGGCGTGGACCAGGACTCCCGGGGTGAACGGCTTGAGGAGGAGCGCGTCGAGGCCGGGGGTGCGCAGGAGCTCCGGGAAGGAGGTGTTGAGCAGCTGGGCCGTGCGGTCCAGCCGGAAGCCGTCGGTGCGGTCGGTGGCCATCCGCCCGCCGACGTGGGGGGCGGCCTCCAGGACGGCGACCGTAACCCCTGCGGCCGTGAGCCGGTGCGCCGCCGAGAGCCCGGCGAGGCCGGCTCCCACGATGACGACGTCGGCGTCGATAGCGGTGTCGCGTGCGCTGCTGAGCACGTGCCCTCCCGGGTTCGGTCCGCTCGCTCGGTGCCCTGATGCCCTCAACGGGCCGTGGCGATGCGCGATTTGACTTGACCGTAGAGAGAAATTCGGTCAATAACAGTCGCGCACGGACAGGGCACGGTCGCACGGTGGGTAGCACGGCCGGCGGCCGCGTGCGCGGTCCGCGGTCAGCGTGTGTCCGCCAGCGCCGCTCGTACGGCGCTCTCGATGTCCGGGTGGGTGAAGGAGAACCCGGAGTCCAGCAGCCGCCGGGGCACGACCCGCTGACTGCCCAGCACGTCCGAGGCCATCTCGCCCAGGGCCAGCCGCAGCAGCGGGGCGGGCGCGGGGAACAGCGCAGGGCGCCTCAGCACGCGCCCCATCACCTCGGTCACCTGACGGTTGGTGACCGGATGGGGAGCGGTGAGGTTGACCGGCCCGGCCACGTCGCCGGCCTCCAGGAGGTGGCGGAGCGCGGCGACGTGGTCCTGCAGGGCGATGAAGCTCCAGTACTGCCGCCCGTTGCCGAGCCGGCCTCCGAGGCCCGCCCGGAAGAGGGGGAAGAGCTTCGCCCACGCCCCGCCCTCCCCGGCCACGACCAGGCCGGTGCGCGCGAAGACCGTCCGCACGCCCGCCTCGGCGGCGGCTCCGGCCGCCTCCTCCCACTCCTGGCAGACGTCGGCGAGGAAGCCGTGCCCGGGCGGGGTGCTCTCGTCGGCGAGCCGGTCTCCGGTGTCGCCGTAGATGCCGATCGCACTGCCGCTGACGAGCACGCGCGGCGGGGTGTCGAGGGAGGCGACGGCCTCGGCGATCGCGGCGGTGCCGAGGACGCGGCTGTCCCGGATCTCCTTCTTGTACGAGGCCGTCCAGCGGTGGTCGCCGACGCCCGCGCCCGCCAAATGCACCACGCCGGTGCAGCCGACGAGGCCGGAGGTGTCGACGGTCTGCCGCAGGGGGTCCCAGGAGACCTCGCCCCGCCCGCGGGCTTCGCGCCGCACGAGGCGCACCACCTCGTGGCCGTCCGCCCGCAGGGAGCGCACGAGCGCCGTGCCGATGAGCCCGGTGGAACCGGTGATCGCGATCCGCATACGCCCCATCCTGCCCCCGCGTCCCGAAAAAATGGCAGAGGAGTCGTGGGGCGCTCCTGGCACAGTGACCCCATGGTGAATCCGATCATCCGTACGGCCACCGAGGCCGACGACACCGAGCTCGCCGAGCTCGACGGGCGCACGTGGTCGCCCCTGCACGCGGTGATGCCGCGGCCCGAGCGTCCGTACCCGCCCTTCTTCGGCGAGCGCAACCGGCCGGAGCACATCCTGGTGGCCGAGGCCGGCGGCCGGCTCGCGGGATACATACGGCTGGTGGCGCCCACGCCGCTCGCCTGCAACGCCCACGTGCGCCAGATCCAGGGACTGGTGGTGGACGACGCCTTCCGCGGGCGCGGCGTGGCCCGGGCGCTGCTGCGCGCGGCGTGCGAGGAGGCCCGCCGGCAGGGGGCGGTACGGCTCACGCTGCGGGTGCTCGGGCACAACGCGCCCGCCCGGGCCCTCTACGCCTCGGAGGGCTTCACCGAGGAGGGCGTGCTGCCGGGGGAGTTCTTCCTGGAGGGCGCCTACGTCGACGACGTGCTGATGGGGCGCTCCCTCACTCCCTCACACCTGACCCCCTCACACCTCACTCCCTGAAATCTCACTCCCTGAGGCCCTACTCCCGGAAGCGCTCCCACAGCGCGGGAAACCGCTCGGCGAGCGCCGCCTCGTCCTCCGGGTCGACGGGCGTGCCGAGCGGCTCGGCCGGCTGGTCGGGCAGCCCCAGGTCCGGGGTCTCGGCCCCGGTGAGCTGCTCGTACGCCTCGTCGGCTGCGTACCCCAGGTCCTCGCCGTCCCCGTCGACCTCCTCGTCGAAGTCCTCCAGGAGGTCGGCGAGCCGGTCCGGGTCGTGCATCGCCCCCTCGAACACCTCCCGGCCCTGGCCGATCAGCCAGCACCGGAAGTAGTCGAAGACGTCGTCGCTCGCGCCGTTCAGCATGATCGCCGCCGCGCCCCACAGATCCCACAGGTAGGCGCGGTTGTAGCGGGACTCGAAGTGCCGGGCGAAGTCCACCACGCGCTCGGGGTCGAGCTGCATCAGCCGCTCGATCAGCAGGTCCGCCTGCTCCTGGGCGTCGCCCTCGGCGGCCTCGCGCGTGGTGTCGATCAGTTCCCAGAACTCCGTCTCGTCCACGCCACCAGCATCGGGCCAAGCACCGGCCCCCGCACGCGGAGCGGGGCGGATGCGGCCGTCTCGTTACCGGGGCGCGCCCCCGGAGGCGGTGTGACGTGCGATACAGGACAGGAGGTGTCGTGTATCGGTGGCAGAGTCACGGCCGAACCGAGGAGAGGAGACCCGAGGACATGAGTACGCCGACGACGGCCCGGGTGCAGACGCGGGCGCAGGCCGGCCGGCCGCTCGCGGGCAAGGTCGCGCTCGTGGCGGGGGCCACCCGCGGCGCGGGCCGCGGCATGGCGGTCGAGCTCGGCCGGGCCGGTGCGGTCGTCTACGCCACCGGGCGCACCACCCGCGAGCACCGCAGCGAGATCGGGCGGCCGGAGACCATCGAGGAGACGGCCGAACTGGTGACCGCGGCCGGGGGCACGGGCATCGCCGTCCCCACGGACCACCTGGACCCGGCGCAGGTGGAGGCGCTCGTGGCCCGGATCGAGGGGGACCACGGGCGGCTGGACGTGCTCGTCAACGGCCTGTGGGGAGGCGACCACCTCGTCGGCTTCCCCGACGCCTTCACCAGGAAGATGTGGGAGCACGACCTGGACGCGGACCTGCGCATCCTGCGGCTCGGCATCGACTCCCACGTGATCACCAGCCGCTTCGCGCTGCCGCTGCTGACGCGGCGGCCCGGCGGGCTGGCGGTCGAGGTGACGGACGGGACGGCCGAGTACAACGCGAACTACCGCGGCCACCTCGCCTTCGACCTCGCCAAGTCCGCGCCGATCCGCATGGCCATGGGGCTTGCCGAGGAGCTGCGGGACCTCGGGTGCACCGCGGTCTGCCTCACGCCCGGCTACCTGCGGTCGGAGGCGATGCTGGACACGTACAAGAAGGTGACCGAGGAGACCTGGCGCGACGCCCTGCGGGACGACCCGCACTTCTGCATCTCGGAGAGCCCGGCCTACGTCGGGCGCGCGGTGGCCGCGCTCGCCGGCGACCCCGGCGTCTCGCGCTGGAACGGGCAGTCGCTGTCCAGCGGGCAGCTGGCCCGCGTCTACGGCTTCACCGACACCGACGGCACGCGGCCGGACGCCTGGGGCTACATCACGGCCATGGAGGCGGGAGAGAACCCGCAGGAGGCCGACTACCGGTAGAGGTCCGCACTGCGGGCGGCCGCCTCCGCGAAGCGGTCCCGCAGGGCCTGCGGCTTCAGGACCTCCGCCTCGGGGCCCAGGCCCAGCACCTGCTCGTAGGCGACCTCCAGGGACTCCACGCGCAGGGTGACGCTCACCCGGCCGTGGTCGTCCGGGGCGTCCGCGGCCCGCAGCGCCTCCTCCGCCGCCATGCGGTCCGTCACGTGGGGCAGGCGCCGCGCCCCTTCGGGGGTGAGGCGCAGCCCGACCCGGTCGCGGAGGATCGAGCGGGCGAACTCCGCCGCCCGCTCCTCCCAGAAGCCCGGCAGGTCGAACGTCTCGTCCCGCTCGAAGCGGTCCGCCCCGGCGGCCACGGCCGTGAAGCGGTCCACCCGGTAGACGCGGAAGCCGCCCGCCGCCCGCGCCGCCAGGTACCAGACGCCGCCCTTGAGCACGAGCCCGTACGGTTCCAGGCCGCGCTCGACCTCGGTGTCCCGCCGCCGGTAGCGGGCCGTGACCGGGCGGTCGTCCCAGACGGCGTCCGCGACGGCGGGCAGCAGGGGAGGCGGGTCGCCCTCGCGCCACCAGCCGGGTGCGTCGAGGTGGAAGCGCTGGGACGCGGAGGCGGAGGCGTCGCGCAGCTCGGGCAGGAGGGCAGCGGAGACCTTGAGGCGGGCGGCGGAGGCCGCGTCGGCCAGGCCCATCTCGCGCAGCGCGGAGGGGACTCCGGAGAGGAACAGCGCCTCCGCCTCGGTGCGGCCGAGGCCGGTCAGGCGCGTGCGGTAGCCGCCGACGAGGCGGTAGCCGCCCGTGCGGCCGCGGTCGGCGTAGACGGGAACGCCCGCTTCGGACAGCGCGAGGACGTCTCGGGCGATCGTGCGCTCGGAGACTTCCAGCTGCCGGGCCAGCTCGGCGCCCGTCATGGACGGCCGGGACTGGAGCAGCAGGACCAGTTTGATCAGCCGTGCGGCGCGCATGGCCCAAAGACTAGAGGGATCGCACAGCAGGGGGAGTGGCGACAGGAGCCGGTGCGCAGCCAGGGCAGGAAGACGCACGGGCTCCTGTCGTCACTTCTGAGCCGTACCGCGACACAGGACAGGGCGCGCGGGACGGCTCGGACGAGACTGTACGCCTCTGATCGATGATCGATCAATCCCTGAGCCCCAACCGAGACCTCAGATCCTCGGCGCGCAGCTCAGCACGTGCGTCTTCAGCAGCTCGCCGATCGCCGGGTCGCGCCGCCGGAACGCCGCCACGATCTCGGCGTGGTCCTCGGCGTGGGCGCGCGGCTCCGGGCTGAGCCAGCGGATCGACAGCGTCGTCCACACCTCGATCCCCAGCGACTCCCAGGTGTGCAGCAGGACGGCGTTGCCCGCGGCCTTGACGATCTCCCGGTGGAAGGCGACCGTGTGCCGCACCTGCGCCTCGCCGTCGCCCGCCCGGTCCGCCTCGTACAGCGCGGCCACCTCCGGCTCCAGCGCCGAGACGTCCTCGGCCAGCGCGGGTGCGGCCAGCTCCGCGGCCACCTGCTCCAGGCCCGCCCGCACCGGATAGCTCTCCTTGAGGTCCGTGGCGGTCAGCTCGCGCACCCGCACGCCCTTGTTGGGCGAGGACTCGATCAGCCGCAGCGACTCCAGCTCGCGCAGGGCCTCGCGCACCGGCGTTTGGCTCACCGCGAGCTCGGCGGCGATCCGCCGCTCGACGATCCGCTCGCCCGGCTGCCAGCGCCCGCCGACGATCCCTTCGAGGATGTGCTCGCGGATCTGCTCGCGCAGCGAGTGCACGACGGGTGTGGCCATGGGAGAGGCTCCTCAGCGGGGTGGTGCGCGGTAGTGCGGGGTGGTGCGGTGGGTGCTGCGGTGCGGGTGCGGCGGTGACTTGGGCGGTGACTCGATTATCCCGGCGGTGCACAAGGGCGGGGGGGGGGGGGGGGGGGGGGG
>NZ_JBPQTS010000237.1:0-7287 GCF_051386455.1 Streptomyces sp. URMC 124 | reverse complement strand
GCCATGGGGTCTCCTTGGGAGGGACGGTGGTGGGGGGGCGCGGTGCGGGTACCCCCTGCGGGGGCTTTTGGGTGCTCCTGCGGCGCCCCTCGGGGCCGGCGGTGCCGGCGCGTTGGTGCCGCGCGGCTGGGCTGGTTCGGCACCGCCGGGCTGCGCCGTGGTGGTTGGTCGCCGTTGCGGCGGGTTTTGCCTGCGGCAAGAGGGCTGGTGTGGGGGTGGCGCCGCGACGGCGAGCCCCCCTGCACGCAATCCGGCGCCCATGCCGGGGCCCCTGTGGACGTGCCTGCCTACAGCGGCATCCGGTCCGCCCGGAGGGCAGGTGGTGGGGGCGGGTCCGCCGGGGTGGTCCGGACCGGTGGGGCTGTCAGTTGGGGGTCCACCGAGACGGCGGCGACGCCCAGGGGGGTCGCCAGGGCCCGTACGGCCGGAAGGGCCAGGCGGACGGAGGGCTGGCCGGGGCCCAGAACGTCCGAAAGCCGTCGCTCGGTGGTGAAGGCGACGGCGGTCCTCGTGCCGAGGGGGGAGCGGAAGACCCGCAGGGCGAACCCGTACGCGCACCGCCGCACGGGCACGTACAGCGGCTGCTCGGGGGCGCGCCCGGCCGGTTGGCAGGGTTCGGAAGGTTCGGAGGGTTCCCCGTCGTCGGCCTGCGGACTCTGCGCGGCCGTGCCGGAGGCGGCGGCGACTGCGGCGGCTTCGGCGGGGGTACGGCTCAGGTGCATGACGGTCCTCGGAAGCTCGGGAGGTGTCGGATGGGAGCGTCGCTGACGGCGCCTCGGCGCCGCCGTTCACGCTATGCCCGTACCGAACCCCGCCGAGCTCCTCCTTGACAGGGTGTTGACCCTCGGTGCCACGCCTTTGACGACTTCTTGACGGTCCCGGCCTTCTTGACAGGAAGGGTCACGGCAAAGGGTTACGGCAGCAGACCCGCGCGCCGTGCCGCGACCACCGCCTCCAGGCGCGTGTGCACCCCCAGCTTCCGCATGCTCGACCGGAGGTAGCTCTTGACCGTTTCCGGGCGCAGGCCCAGCCGGTCCGCGGCCGTGGCGTTCGTCGCGCCCGTCGCCACGCAGGCGAGGACGTCCACTTCACGCGGTGACAGGTCCACGCCGGGCCCCGCGCGCCGTGCCGCCGGGTCCGCGGAGGAGGCCGCCGCGAGGCGCCCGCACGCCGCGAGCAGCTCCTGGCGCAGCCGCTGGTCCGTGACACGCTGTGCCAGGGCGCGTAATTCGCCGTGCGCCTCGCGGACTTCCTCCCACATCGCCGGGTCGGCGGTGGTGGGCTGATGGGCCACGGACAGCAGGCGTTGCACCTCGTCCTGCACGGCGAGGGCCTGTTCGAGTTCGCGCGCCGCGTCGACGGCGGCGGTCAGGGAGCGGTCGCCGAGGGTGAGCGGGCGCCGCAGCGCGCCGTAGAGGACGCCGCGCACCCGGCCCCGTACGACCACGGGCACCGCGAGCACGGAGCGCAGGCCCTCGGCCGCCACCGCCGCGTCGTACTCGTGCGTGATGACGTGCGAGGACTGGTAGTCGGTCACGGACAGGGGGCGGGTGAGGGCGGCCGCCTTGCCGCCGAGCCCGCTGCCCGTGCGGATCGCCAGTCCGCGCAGGACCGGCGTCGTCGTTCCTGTCATGTCCGATATTCGGAACTGCCGTGCTCCCGTGAGCAGTCCGCCGAAGGCGACCGGAAGCCCGGCGCCCTTGCGCATCCGCATCAGCGCCGCCCGCACCTCGGCCGTCCCGTCCGGATCTCCCATCGCTGCCTCTCCGTCCCGGATCCGGAGGTGGAATCTCCGTATCCCTGAAATGCGGCCACCCCCGTTCGGGGGTGGTGAGACTCAGATCACCGTCGCACGATGCTAACCGTGCGGGCTCGCGATGCGCCCCGCAATCTGGAGGACACGTGACGTCATCGAAGCCGGGAAACGCAGCGGAGCCCGCCGGTATGCCCGGACCCGCAGCGGAGTTCCGCGCCGCCCGGGACTTTCTGCTCGCACACCGCGAGGACTGGCCGACCGCGTACGAGGGCTTCGTCTGGCCCCGCCCCGCGGAGTTCAACTGGGCGCTGGACTGGTTCGACGCGATCGCCGAGGGCAACGGCCGCACCGCCCTGTGGATCGCCGAAGAGGACGGCACCGGGGTCAGACTGTCCTTCGACGACCTGCGCCGCCGCTCGAACCGCGTGGCCAATCGGCTGCGCGCGCAAGGCGTGCGCGCCGGGGACCGGATCCTCGTCATGCTCGGCAACCAGTCCGAGCTGTGGGAGACCGCACTGGCCGCGATGAAGCTGCGCGCCGTGGTCATCCCGGCCACCCCGCTGCTGGGCACCGCCGACCTCGTCGACCGCGTCGAGCGCGGCCGGGTCTCCCACGTGGTCGTACGGGCCGAGGACACGGGCAAGTTCGCGGACGTGCGGGGCAGCTACACCCGGATCGCGGTCGGCGAGCATCCGGAGGACGGGTGGATCCGTTACGCGGACGCCGGCCCCGGTGGCGACTCCGGAAACGCCGCCACCCCCGCCTCCCACACCCACCACACCCACCACACCTCCGACGACACCTTCACCTCCGACGACACCTTCACCCCCGACGGCCCCACCCGCGCCGACGACCCTCTCCTCCTCTATTTCACCTCCGGCACCACGGCCCGCCCCAAACTCGTCGAGCACACCCATGCCTCGTACCCCGTGGGCCATCTGTCGACCATGTACTGGATCGGGCTCCGGCCGGGCGACGTCCACCTCAACATCTCCTCGCCCGGCTGGGCCAAGCACGCCTGGTCCAGCCTCTTCGCCCCCTGGAACGCCGAAGCCACCGTCTTCGTGCACAACTACACCCGCTTCGACCCGGCCCGCCTCATGGCCGAGATGGACCGGGCGGGCGTGACGAGCTTCTGCGCCCCGCCGACCGTGTGGCGCATGCTCATCCAGGCCGACCTGAGCGGGCTGCGCACCCCGCCCCGCGAGGCCGTGGCTGCGGGCGAGCCCCTCAACCCGGAGGTCATCGAGGCCGTGCGGCGGGCCTGGGGCGTGACGATCCGCGACGGCTTCGGGCAGACCGAGACGACCGTGCAGATCGCGAACCCGCCCGGCCAGCGGCTGAAGACCGGCTCCATGGGCCGCCCCGCCCCCGGCTACTCCGTCGTCCTCCTCGACCCCGCCACCGGCGAACCGGCCGACGAGGGCGAGATCGCGGTCGACCTCTCCGGCCGCCCGGTCGGCGTGATGACGGGCTACGCGGGCGACCCCGAGCGCACCGCCGAGGTCATGGCCGGCGGCTACTACCGCACCGGCGACATCGGCTCCCGCGACGCCGACGGGTACATCACCTACGTGGGCAGGAGCGACGACGTCTTCAAGTCCAGCGACTACAAGGTGTCCCCGTTCGAGCTGGAGAGCGCGCTCCTGGAGCACGAGGCCGTCGCCGAGGCCGCCGTCGTCCCCGCCCCCGACCCGCTGCGGCTGTCCGTGCCCAAGGCGTACGTCGTCCTCGCCGCGGGCTGGGAGCCGGGTCCGGGCACCGCCAAGGCCCTCTTCGCCCACTCGCGGGCCGTGCTCGCCCCGTACAAGCGCATCCGGCGCCTGGAGTTCGCCGAGCTGCCCAAGACCGTGTCCGGCAAGATCCGCCGCATCGAGCTGCGCGAGCGCACCGCGCGCGGCGAGCCGTCGTGCGGCGGAGACGAGTACCGAGAGGAAGACCACCGGTGACCACACCCTCGTACGCGGCCGGGAGCACGCACATCCCGCTGATCGACGACACCATCGGCGCGGACCTCGCCTTCACCATCGAGCGCTTCGGCGACCGCGACGCCCTCGTCGACGTGCCCAGCGGACGCCGCTGGACCTACGCCGAGTTCGGGCGGGCCGTCGAGGAGGTCGCCCTGGGGCTGCTGGCCAAGGGGGTCGCCAAGGGCGACCGGGTGGGCATCTGGGCGATCAACTGCCCCGAGTGGGTCATGGTCCAGTACGCCACGGCGCGCATCGGCGCGATCATGGTCAACATCAACCCGGCCTACCGCGTCCACGAGCTGGGTTACGTGCTGCGCCAGGCCGGCATCGGCGTCCTCGTCGCCTCCGTCGAGCACAAGGCCAGCGACTACCGCCGCATGGTCGAACAGGTCCGGGCCGACTGCCCCGCCCTGCACGACGTCGTCTACATCGACGACCCCACCTGGACGGGCCTGGTCCGCAGCGGAGAGGGCGTGCCGCGCGAGCGGCTCGCCGAGCGCGAGGCGCAGCTGAGCTGCCACGACCCGGTCAACATCCAGTACACGTCCGGGACCACGGGCTTCGCCAAGGGCGCCACCCTCTCCCACCACAACATCCTCAACAACGGCTACTTCGTCGGCGAGCTCCTCGGCTACACCGAGGCCGACCGGGTCTGCCTGCCCGTGCCCTTCTACCACTGCTTCGGCATGGTCATGGGCAACCTCGCCGTCACCAGCCACGGCGCCTGCGCCATCATCCCGGCCCCCGCCTTCGACGCCACCGCCTCCCTGCACGCCGTCGAGCGCGAGCGCTGCACCTCCCTCTACGGCGTCCCCACCATGTTCATCGCCGAGCTGGAGCTGCCCGACTTCGCCACGTACGACCTCTCCTCGCTGCGCACCGGCATCATGGCCGGCTCGCCGTGCCCGACGGAGGTGATGAAGCGGGTCATGGGCGAGATGCACATGTCCGAAGTCGCCATCTGCTACGGCATGACCGAGACCTCGCCGGTCTCCACCCAGACCCGGCGCGACGACGACATCGCGCGGCGCACCGGCACCGTGGGCCGGGTGCTGCCGCACATCGAGGTGAAGGTCGTCGACCCGGAGACGGGGGAGACCACCGGCCGCGGCGAGCCGGGCGAGCTGTGCACGCGCGGCTACTCGGTGATGCTCGGCTACTGGGACGAGCCGGAACGCACCGCCGAGGCCGTCGACGCCGAGCGCTGGATGCACACCGGCGACCTCGCCGTGATGGACGAGGACGGCTACGTGCGGATCGTCGGCCGCATCAAAGACATGATCATCAGGGGTGGGGAGAACGTCTACCCGCGGGAGATCGAGGAGTTCCTCTACACCCACCCCAAGATCTCCGACGTACAGGTCATCGGGGTGCCCGACGAGAAGTACGGCGAGGAGATCATGGCCTGCGTCATCCTCCGCGACCCCGAGCGGCCCCTCAGCCGCGACGAGCTCGCCCGCTTCTGCCGCGGCCGGCTCGCGCACTACAAGATCCCGCGCTACCTGCGGATCCTGGACGCGTTCCCCATGACGGTCAGCGGCAAGGTGCGGAAGGTGGAACTGCGCGAACAGGCGACGGTGAGCCTGGCGGCGGCGGGCGCCGGGGAAGCCTGAACGGCGGTACGCCCTGGGCCGCGTATGCCCTGAGGCCGCGTATGCCCTGAGGCCGCGTACGTTTCGGGGCCCGCGGCGCCCTCCGGGGCCACGGGACGGCAGGCGATCCGTCACAAGTGGCCGGGCCCCGCCCGAAGATGGAGGGGCCCGCGATCCCCCGTATGTTTCGCGGGCCCGGTACGAAGTCTCCGCCCGCGGGCACCCGGCCCGCCATCGTCCGGGCGTGGTTCAGAGGAAAAATTGAGCTTGGCGGTACGGGCGGCTCACGCGGGCCCGCGCTCGACGAGCTCGTCGGCAGGGCCGTTCAGTGGCTGCGGAGTGCCGGTGAGGTCCATCACGAACAGCGGAACGCGCAGGTCGTCCGCCCGGGAGCGGGCCTCGTGGGCGTAGCCGGCGAGGGAGAAGAAGACGCCCGAGGCGGAGTCCACCATGGCGTGCAGCCACAGGCACTCGACCGCCCGCAGCGACGTGGGCACCGTGGACGGGTCGACCCGGGCGACGAGGGCGCCCGCGCGCAAGTCGACGCCGACCGCCTCCGGATCGGCCGGCCGGGTCACGCCCGTGCAGCCCAGCCACGTCAGATAGCGCTCTGCGGCGGCCAGCGCGTCATCGGCGGTGCGGATGGCCATCGGACGGAAGGCGGGGCGCTGCGCCGCGACGGGCCGCCGCCCTCCGGATCGGGCATCCTCGTCCTCCTCGCCGTCGCTGCCGGCCCCCGGCTCTCCTTCCCTGCCCCCCTCGCCCTCGACCTCGCCGTCCCCGAGGGCGGGTGCGGGCGTGGGCGAGCGGACGGGAAGGCGCACCACCGTGCCGCAGGAGCAACCGAACTCCGGTCGCGGCCACTGGTCCTGCCGGTCGCACGCCGGACAGCGGACGGCCACCCAGGCGTCCCGCCAGGTGCGGTGCGCCAATAACTCGGGGGAGGCGTCCGCCAGCACCGGCAGCGTGAGCGGCGCACCGCACGCGCAGGGGAAGGTGGGCGGGGTGAACGAATGCTCGCGACGGCACGTCGGGCAGTGAACCGGCACGCTCTTGGCCATATTCGGCTCCAGCAACGGGTCCGTGAAATATGCGTACGGGCCCATCGTCCACGATGCGCGCGCGCCGGGGGAGCGAATGCCGAAGTGGGCCCCTGCGCCCTCCGCGCCTCCCGTGTCGCCGCCCAGCGCGACGGCGCACGCGCCCGTCGTGCGCTAGCGCTCCGGTACGGGTTCGCTCTCGTGGACCGCGTCGATGTCCGGGCCGTGCGGGGTGTCCGCCTCGCGCTCGATCATGATCTCCACCAGGACGGGCCGCGAGGTCGCGACGGCCTCCTTGCGCGCCCACTCGATCGCGGGCCGGATCTCCGCGGGGTCCACCACGCGCCGCCCCGAACAGCCGTACGCCTCCATGAGCTTGACGTGGTCCGTGCCGGTCTCGTCGTAGTGGATGTCCACCTGGTAGTTCATCCCGTAGCCGACCGAGGCCTGCCGGATCAGGCCCAGGTAGGCGTTGTTCAGCATGATCAGTACGAACGGGACGTCGTACTGCGCGGCCACCGCGAGCTCCTCCACCGTGAACTGGAAGCCGTAGTCGCCGACCACGCCGACGACCTCCTCCCCGCCCCGGCCCATGCCCTGCAGCGCCTTCTTGACGCCGATCGCGGCCGGCACCTCCCAGCCGAGCGGGCCGGCCTGCCCGCAGACCTGGTAGTGGCGCGGCTTGTGGGCCTTCTGATGCTGGCCGCCCCAGATCTGGTAGAGGCCGATGGCCGTGACGAACCACGTGTCCGCGCCGAAGACCTCGTTGATCTCCCTGTAGACGCGCGGCGCCTTGACGGGGACGGTGGTGTAGTCGTCGCGACGGGTGAGAGACCTTTTGAGGTCGCCGCAGTGGGCGGCCCACGCGCGGTGCCGGGGTGATCCTCTCGGACGCGGCGGAGGAGCTGCGGGAACTGGTGGAGTACCTG
>NZ_JBPQTS010000236.1:0-7464 GCF_051386455.1 Streptomyces sp. URMC 124 | reverse complement strand
GGAGCGGGGGGAGCGGGCGCGTAACCGCGTGGGGGATCTGCGGGCCGTGCGGCCGGATCTGCATCTGAACGCGACCATGGCGTGCCTTCCAGAAGGGTCCGTGGGGGGAGTACCAATGACGCGTCGGCAACGCGAGACATTGGTGTGGCCATGTCATAAATGACGTTATGGGGACGGACGCGCCAGGCATAGGGGGACGCGGTGGTGCCGTTGGTCTAATCCTGCGAAATACTGGCGGAGCTGCGGTGAAGACCGCGAACGGGAAAAACTTTCAACAACCGGAAAGCCGGAGAGGGTCCTGACGTGCACCAGACGACTACCCCGTCCCCCGAGGAGGGCGGGCCGGGCGCCGCGGACGGCAGAGGTATGGACCGGGCCTACCTCTCCCTGGAACGCGAGCTGGCCGTCTTCCTGCGCCGGGCCCGGGCGTCGTCCGGTGAGATGGCCCGCGCGGTCCACCCCGAGCTGGAGGCGGCGGCCTACGGCCTCCTCGTCCGCCTGGAGGACGCGGGGCAGCAGCGCGCCACGGACCTCGCGGCGTACTTCGGCGTCGGCAAGGCCACGATGAGCCGTCAGCTGCGCGCCCTGTGCGAGCTCGGCCTCGTCACCCGCGAACCGGACCCGGCCGACGGCCGCGCCTCCCTGGTCCGCATCACGGAGGAGGGCCGCGCCCGCTTCACGCGCGTCCGCGACGCCCGCCGCGCGCAGTACGTGCGCAAGCTGGCGAACTGGGACCGCGGAGAGGTGGCCGAACTGGCCCGGCTGCTGCACCAGCTGAACGCGAGCGCCGAACAGTAGAGGGCCGGACCGGGCCGGACCGGACCGTGGAGCCCGGTGAGCGGGTCAGCCGGCCCACCGGTCTCCGGCAGGTCACGGCTCCACGTACACGGCCGCCGCGTCGTCGTGCCGCTTGCCGGGCCGCTCGCCCCGCGGACTCTCCTCCGCGGCGCGCACGCGGTCGATCAGGGCCTGCGGGCCTTCCTTCGCCAGGACGGCGAGGCAGTCCGCCCAGTTCCCCTCCCGGAACACCTCCACCCACCGGGCCGCCCCGTCCGTGAGCGCGGCCAGCGCCCGTACCTCGGCCCGCGCGAGCGAGCCCGTGACCGCCCGCGCGGCCACGCCCGGGTCCGCCGCGGCCGTGAAGAAGCCGCCCTCCGCGTTGCGCGCGGCGTCCGTCACCGGCCCCAGCGCCCGCAGCCGTTCGATGCGGTCGTCCAGGACGGCGGTCACGGCACCGCCGGGCGACTCGACGAGCAGCGCCGAGTCGGAGAGCACGAGGTACTCCACGCGCGCGTCGTCCCACCGCACCACGACCGTCGTGGCCTGCGGGGTGCGCCGGTGCGACAGGTCGCAGGTCCCGCGATGGGCCTGCGCCGTACGGGAGATGGCGGCGGACAGGCAGGCGGGCAGCGTCAGCTCCCGCTCGGACACGGTCAGTTCGAGGAGGGCGCCGCCCAGGCGGGCCGTGAACCACGGGACTCCGTGCACGCATCCGGTCCCGCCGGAGGGCGGCGGCGTCACCCCGTCGAGCAGCACCAGCGCACCGCCCTTACCGGAGGCGGGCAGGGCGACGGAGACGAAGTCCTCGTTCGGGTGTCGGAGATCCCCCGGCCGGGTGGCGAGTTCGATGCGCATGGGGCCAGTGTGCCGGATGCCGGAAATCGACGGAGGCGCGTGCGCATCCTGTCGGCGACCTCCGCGTTGCTTCAAGTGACGTGCTGACCTGGCACGTGTGCGATGAGTGAAGCAAGCCGATTGTCAATCTCTCATGGGGATTCACTCCTTCGAGTGGCCGGGCGGTCGATGGGCACCCCCGCCCCGCAGAGGTGCTGAAAGGGTCAAATCAGTACCAGGGGTGGGACGAGAAAAGATGGTGAGCACCGGTGCGGAAGAAGCGGCTTGGGGGCGGCGGCGGGCGGAAGCCGCGGGCCACGGCGGTGCCGGAGCGCACCGCCCGCGTACGTAACCGACTGGCCGTCTCCGTCGCGGTCATCGCTCTCGCCGTGCTCGGCGCGAGCGCCTTCGGCGTCCGCGAGGCCTGGCGCGACCTCACCGAGGCCCGCCGCCTCACCGCCCTCGCCGCCGCCGACGAGTCGGCGCTCGCCCTCGCACACTCCCTGGCCGACGAGCGCGACGCCATGGTGCAGTACGTGGCGGGCGGGCGCGCCGACTCCACCGGCGCGGGCCTGACCGACCGCCAACGGGTCGCCCTGGACCGGCAGATCGAGCAGTTCCGGCCCGAGGCGCCCGCTCCGGTCCGCGAGCTCCTCGACGCCCTCCCGCGCACCCGCCGCGAGGCCTACTCCGGCAAGGGCGACGCCCTGGCCGCCTTCCACGCCTACACCCCCGCCGTGCAGGCCCTCCACGGCCTCGCGGACACCCTCGACCGGCAGGCCGGCGGCGGTGACGCCGCCGCGCTGCCGCCGCTCGCCCGCGCCGCCGAGGCCGCCTCGGCGTGCCGCGGCCTGCTCCTGGGCGCCCTGGCCGCCCAGGGGCGCAAACCCGAGCTGGCCGCCGCGGCCCAGCGCGCCGACACCCGCACCCAGGTCGCCCTGGCCGACTTCACCCGCCTCGCCCCGGCCGCCGCCCGCGACGCCTACGCGGAGGCCGTCACCGGCCCCGAGATCAGCGCGGCCCAGGGCCACATCGCCCGCCTCGCCAGGAGCCAGGCGACCACGGAGCTCGCCACCCAGCCCGCCGAGCCCGTCCGCACGGCCCTCACCACCCGCCTCCAGCGCATGCGCGCCGTCGAGACCGCCCTCGCCGAGGGCGAGGCGCCCCGCCTGGAGGCCCTGCGCCACGAGGCCATGACCGAGCTGGAGCGGCGGGTGCTGGCCGCCGGGCTGTGCCTGCTCACCGCCCTGTTCACCGGCATCTGGTCCACCCGCTCGGTCACCCGCCCGCTGGCCGCCGTGCGGCTGGGCGCCCGGCGCGTGAGCGCCGACCCGGTGACGGAGGAGCCCGTCGCCTTCAAGGGCCGCGACGACGAATTCGCCGAGACCGCCCGCTCCGTGAACCACCTCCAGGGCAAGTTCCGCCGCCAGCAGGGCCGTATCGCCGCCCTCGAAGGCGAGCGCACCCGCCTGATCGCCGCCCGCCAGGACGCCGCCGACGAGCGCGACTCCCTGCGCGCCGAGCAGCAGCGGCTGACCGAGCGGCTCGCGGCCCTCCCCGCCGAGCAGCCCGGCGGCCGGGCGGGCGAGACGGGCATCCTCGTCGGCCTCTCCCTGCGCACCCTCGGCCTGGTCGAGCGCCAACTGGCCGTCATCGAGGGCATGGAAGCCCACGAGGCCGACCCCGAGCGCCTCGAACTCCTCTTCAAGCTCGACCACCTCGCCACCCGCATGCGGCGCAACAGCGAGAACCTGCTCGTCCTCGCCGGCGCCGAGAGCGGCACCGGCCGCGCGGGCCCCGTCCCCCTGCTCGACGTCCTGCGGGCGGCCGTCGGCGAGACCGAGCGCTACCAGCGCGTGCGCATCCAGTCCCTGCCGCCGCACGCCCGCCTCGCCGGCTTCGCCTCCGAGGACGTGAGCCACCTCGTCGCCGAACTGCTGGAGAACGCCACCGCGTTCTCCCCGCCCGACTCCCAGGTGCAGGTCTCCGCCTGGCACCTGGAGGGCGGCGAGATCGTCCTCTGCGTCCAGGACGAGGGCATCGGCATGCCCCCCGAGCGGCTCGCCGAGGTCAACGCCCTTTTGGCCGACCCCGACCCCGCCTGCCCCCCGCTGCCGGTGGCCGACCACGCCGGCCGGGCCGACGGGGGTGCGAGCCGCTCCGCGCGCGCGGCGCAGTCCCCGCTCGGCCTGGGCCTCTACGTCGTCACCCGGCTCGCCCTGCGGCACGGCGTGCGCGTCCAGCTGCGCGAGCAGGCCACCGGCGGGATCGCCGCGGTCGTGGTGCTGCCCGTGAGCCTGCTGCCCGCCGGCCCCCCGGCCGTCACCGGCCTGGGCGACACCCCGCCCGTCCCGGGTGCCGCGGCCGTCCCGCAGGTCCACCTCCCCGGCTCCATCGCCGAGGCCAACTCCCACACGCTGCGCGGCCGCCCCCAGCACGCCCACCGGCCGCCCGGCGCCCACGCGGCGCCCGTGCCCGTCCATCCGGCGGACCCGCCCGCGGCGCCCGGCGGCCTCGCGGACCCCGGGGAGGCCGCGGACTCCACGATGCAGCTGACCGGTCTCACGCAGGGACCGCCGCCCGGACCCTCGCCCGCGCCTCCACCGGTCCCTGCATCGACGGGGCGCCACGCCCGCCCGGCCGCGCCCCCCGAGGGCGCGCCCCCGTCGCCCGGCGGCCCCGGCACCGGACTTCCCAACGGCACCGCGCTGCCCAAGCGCACCCCCAAGGTCGTCGCCCAGCGCCCCGTCCCCCAGCGGGTGCGCCAGGGCGTGGACGCGGAGGCCCTGCGGCGCAAGCTGGCCGGCTTCCAGCGCGGCGCGGCCGACGGACGGCGGGACGCCCAGGCCGAGCTGGCCGGGCGCGAGACACAACGGAATCAAGCGGGCCCGCCGGACGCCGGCGGCACTCCCGAGGAGGCACGCGGTTGACTGCATTCCCCCGGGGGGCGACCCCCGTATCCCCTGCCGGCCCCGTCGCCTACGGACTGAGCCACGAAGCCCGCAACCTGCACTGGCTGCTGACCAACCTGGTGGAGGAGGTGCCGGGGGTGCGGTCCGTCGCGGTCGTCTCCTCCGACGGCCTGCTCCTGCTCTCCTCCGATCCGCGCATGGCCCACCGCGGCGAGAGACCGGAGGGCCCGCGCGGCTCCACCGCCGACCTCGCCACCATCGTCGCGGGCCTGGGCAGCCTGACGACCGGCGCCGCGTGCCTGATGGACGGCGGCTTCGTCAAGCAGACCATGGTCGCGATGGACGAGGGCAGCCTGTTCGTGATGACCATCAGCGACGGCTCGCTGCTGGGCGTCCACGCCGAACCCGACTGCGACATGGGCGTCGTCGCCTACCACATGGCCCTGTTCGTCGGCCGGGCCGGGCACGTCCTCACGCCCGAACTCCGCAGGGAGCTGCGGCAGTCGGTGGAGGCCGTCGGATGACGGACGCCTCCGCCGCCTGCGGCAAGCCGGCGCGCGTCCGCCCCTACTCGCTCACCGGCGGGCGGCCCCGCCGGTGCCGCCTGCTGCTCGTGGAGACCTTCGTGGCGGCGCTCGACGCCCCCGCGGACCCCGCGGGCAGCGGGCCGGAAGGCGACGCCGGCCCGGGCGCCCGCGTGCCGCCCGAAGCCCGCGCCATCCTGGACCTCTGCCACCGGCTGCGGTCGGTCGCGGAGATCGCCGCCCTGCTGCGGATGCCGCTCGGTGCGGTCCGGGTCCTCCTGCTCGAACTGGCCGAGCAGGGCCGGGTGCGCGTCTTCGACACCGCGCACGGCACGTCCCGGCCCGACCGCGCGCTGCTGGAGAGGGTGCGGGGTGCGCTCCACCGACTGTGAAGAACGCCCGGAACCCGGGCGCCCGGAAACCCTGCGCCCGGAAACCCCGCGTCCGGAAGCCCGGCGCCCGGAGCTCTGCCCTCCGGCCGCCGGCCCCGCGCCCCGCGCGGTCACGATCGGCGCCGTCGCCGCCGACGACGCGCCGCGCGCCTGGCAGACCGACCGCACCCGCGCGCCCCTCGCCACGAAGATCGTCGTGGCGGGCGGCTTCGGCGTCGGCAAGACCACCTTCGTCGGCTCCGTCTCCGAGATCACCCCGCTGCGCACCGAGGCGGTCATGACGGCCGCGGCGGCCGCCGTCGACGACGTCCGCGCCACCCCCGCCAAGCGGACCACCACCGTCGCCATGGACTTCGGGCGCCTCACGCTCGACGCCGACCTCGTGCTCTACCTCTTCGGCACACCCGGCCAGAAACGATTCTGGTTCATGTGGGACGACCTGGTGCGCGGCGCGATCGGCGCCGTCGTCCTCGCCGACACCCGCCGCCTCGCCGAGTCCTTCGCCGCCCTCGACTACTTCGAGACCGCCGGACTGCCCTACGTCGTCGCGGTCAACCACTTCGAGGGCACCGACCGCCATCCCCCCGAGGCCGTGCGCGAGGCGCTCGCGCTGCCGCCGCCCGTGCCGGTGATGACCATGGACGCCCGCAAGCGGATCACCGTCGTCGACACCCTGCTGGCCCTGGTCGGGCGGGCGCTCCAGACCCTGCCCGAGTGAGGAGCGAGCGTGCGACGGATCCTCATCGCCGGGGCCGGCCAGTCCGGCCTCCAACTGGCCCTCGGCCTTCAGCTCCACGGCTACGACGTCACGCTGATGTCCAACCGCACCTCCGAAGAGATACGTTCCGGCCGGGTGACGTCCACCCAGTGCATGTTCGCCACCGCCCTGCGCCACGAGCACGAGCTCGGGCTCGGCTTCTGGGCGGCCGCCGCGCCGCGCATCAAGGGCGTCGGGGTCTCCGTCGCCGAGCCGGCCCCGGGCGGGCACCGGCGCGCCGTCGACTGGCTCGGCCGGCTCGACGGCTGCGCCCAGTCCGTGGACCAGCGGCTGAAGATGGCCGGCTGGCTGGACACCTTCGCCGAGCGCGGCGGCCGGCTGGTCGTGCACGCCGCCGCCGTCTCCGACCTGGACGCCCTCGCGGGCCGCTACGACCTGGTGCTCGTGGCCACCGGCAAGGGCGAGCTCGCGGAGCTCTTCGACCGCGACCCCGCCCGCTCCCCGCACACCGTCCCGCAGCGGGCCCTCGCCGTCGCCTACGTGCACGGGCTCGGGCCGCGGCCCGAGCACCCGGCCACCGAGGCGGTGCGCTGCAACCTGGTCCCGGGCGCGGGGGAGCTGTTCGTCCTGCCGACCCTGACGGTCTCCGGGCGCGCCGACGTCCTGTTCTGGGAGGCCGTCCCGGACGGTCCGCTGGACGTCTTCCAGGACCAGCCCGGCCCGGCCGAGCACCTGGCGCGGACCCTGGAGCTGATGGAGCACTACGCCCCCTGGGAGTACGCCCGCGCGACCCGCGTCGAGCTCACGGACGCCCACGCCACCCTCGCCGGCCGCTACACCCCGGCCGTGCGCGACCCCGTCGGCCGGCTGCCGTCGGGCGGCCTCGTCCTCGGCGCCGGTGACGCGGTGGTCGCCGACGACCCCGTCACCGGGCAGGGCGCCAACTCCGCCGCCAAGTGCGCCGCCGCCTACCTCGCGGCGATCGTGCGGCACGGCGAGCGGCCGTTCGACGAGGCGTGGATGCGCACGGCCTTCGAGGGCCACTGGGCCACGGCCCGGCACGCCACCGCCTGGACCCACGCGATGCTCGCGCCGTGGCAGCCCGCGCACGTACGGGAGCTGCTGGCGGCCGCGGACGGCCTCCAGCCGGTCGCCGACCGCATCGCCAACGGCTTCGACGCCCCGGCGGACTTCGCGGACTACTTCTACGATCCGGAGCGGGCGGCGGCCTACGTGGCGGAGACGGAGAAGGCGGCGGAGGCGGTCCGTACGGGGGCGGAGGCGGTGCGTACGGAGGCGGAGGG
>NZ_JBPQTS010000235.1:0-7628 GCF_051386455.1 Streptomyces sp. URMC 124 | reverse complement strand
GCGGTAGATGGTCTGCTTGCCGACGCCTCCCGCCGCAGCGAGCGCTCGCGCCGCGCGATCCTCGACGCCGCCCTGGAACTCGTCGGCGAGACCGGCTTCGCGAAGCTCACCATCGAGGCCATCGCCGCCCGCGCCGGCGTCGGCAAGCAGACCATCTACCGCTGGTGGCCCTCCAAGGCGGCCGTCCTCTTCGAGGCCTGCGTCCCCGAGGGCCTCGACCCCGCCACCATCGAGCTCCCCGACACCGGCGACATCGTCGCCGACCTGAAGACCGTGCTGCGCGCCACCGTCGACGACCTCAACGACGCGCGCCTCGACGCCCCGACGCGCGCCCTGACCGCCGAGACCGCCAACGATCCCGAGCTCGGCCGCGCCCTCACCGAGAAGGTCCTCGAACCCCAGCTCCAGGCCTACGTCCGCCGGTTGCGCGCGGCCCAGGAGGCGGGCCAGGTCGACTCGGACGCCGACCTGCGCATCGCCCTCGAACTGCTGGTCGGCCCGCTCTTCCACCGCTGGCAGACCCGCACCCTGCCGCTCACCCACGACTACGCCGACACCGTCGTCGACCTCACCCTGCGCGGCCTCGCCCCGCGCCCGTGACCCGTCCGGCGCAGGCGCCGGGCCCGCCGGTGACGGACGCCCGCGCCCGCGCGAGCGGCCGGTCTCACACCCCCGGGATACGTCCGACGGTCACACCAGGCGCAGGATGGTGGCAGCATTGACCGGAGACCGCGGTCGAAGTGAGGGGATAGATGGAACGCAAGAGCAGGTTCTCCCAGTGGCTGCGCCGCCCCAGGAGCGGAGCGGGCGGCGGTACGGGCACCGGCGCGGCATCGGAGGCCGCCCGCGAGGAACTGCTCCTGGCCGCGGCAGCCGCGGGCTTCCCGCTGGCCCCGGCCGCGCACCCGTCCGGGTACGGCTGTTCCTGCGAGCGCATCGGCTGTCCCACCCCCGGCCGGCACCCGGTCTCCTTCGCGTGGCAGACCCTCGCCACCACGGACGCCGAGAAGGTCACGGCGTGGCTGCGCAGCCAGCCGGAGGCCAATTTCGTCACCGCCACCGGCATCGCGCACGACGTGCTCGACGTCCCCCTCGAAGCGGGCCGGCAGGCCCTGGAGCGGCTGCAGAAGGCCGGGGTCGAGACGGGGCCGGTGGCCACCGTCGCCCCCGACCGCATGCTCTTCTTCACGGCCACCCGCGGCACCCCGGACGACGAGGACGAGTGGTGGCCCTGCGAGCTCGACTGCCATCCCGAGACGATGGACGAGCATCCGGGCCTGCGCTGGCACTGCCGCGGCAGCTATGTGCTGCTGCCCCCCTCGCGGCTGCCGGAGGAGTCGGGCGTGGCCTGGCTGCAGGGCCCCGAGCGGCCGCTGCCGGATCCGCTGACGCTCCTGGAGACCCTCACCGACGCCTGCGCCCAGTACGCGGGCGGCCGCCCGGACCAAGAGGCGGCCTGGCCGATCGGCCGCTGACCGCAGCGGACCGGACCGGCCGGGCGGCGTACGCCCCGCGCGCTATTCGCCCTGCGCGGCCGTCATCGTGTCGATCCGGTTGAGGAAGTTGATCATCCCGCCGTCCGCGCCCCGCGGGGGCACCTCGACCGCCGCCTCCGAGACCCGCGTGTACGTCACCGCGCGCTTGAGCTCGCCCTTCAGCAGCGCCTTCGTCCGCGGGTCGGTGACCGCGGGCCGCAGCCCCTCCGCCATCGTGCGCTTCTCCCGGTGGTGCGCGGTGAAGAACACCAGCGCGCCGCCGCCCTTGACCCGCAGCGCCGGGGCGGGGAAGGCGGGGGCCTTCTCGGGGGTGTCGATGAACTCCGTCCAGAAGGTGGTCGTGCGGCGCACCTTGTCGCGCTCTTCCCGCAGGCCCGTGGTCCGCGGGCCCGGCACGAAGTCCTTGCCCGTGCCGGTGCGCAGGAAGTCGGTGTAGAGGGCGCTCACCTTGCCGGGGTCGGCCATCAGGCCGTGGCCCCCGCCCCCGGCCGCGGGGACGGCCTCCGCGTGGCCGTCCTTGTCCTTCGTGAACTCCGGCACCTTGCCCGGGTTGACGATCGACAGGTAGGCCGCCTTCCACGGCTCCTTCGCCCCGTAGCGCGTGAAGACCACGAGCCAGCGGTTGGCGTCGCGGTTGCTGCGGGTGTCGGCGAGGAAGAACTTCGGCCAGCCGGCCTGCTTGGGGATGGTGAAGCGGGCGTCGTCGAGGACCAGGGAGGGGTATTTCGGGTTGCCGCCCGGCGTCTGGACGCTCTGCGCCGCCAGGTCGGCCTTGCCTATCTCGGCCAGCGCACCGGTTTCGACCCGGGCGATGACGCCCGGGTCGAGCTTGCGGTAACCCTCGTTGTAGCCGTCGGTGAAGGTCTTGAGGGCCTTGGCGGCCTCAGCCTTGTCCGCCGACGGGACGATCGCCCGCTCCCCGTGCACCGTCATGCACCCGGTCGCCGTCAGCAGCAGCGCCGCTGCCGTCACGGCCGTCCGCGTCGTGCGCGCTCTGCCGGCCCGCCGTCGTTTCATCGGGCTTCGACTCCTTGGTGGCTGCTCGGTTCGGCGCCACCCTACCGGGGGCGAAGAACACCAGGAGGGTGGGTACCAGATACAGCGCCCACACCGCCACCTGCAGCCACGTCGGGTCCGGCTGGAAGTTGAAGACGCCCTTGAGCAGGGTGCCGTACCAGCTGTCGACGGGGACCTGCTCGCTGATGTCGAAGGCCTTGTCGCCAAGACCCGGCAGGACGTCGGCCTCCTGCAGGTCGTGGAAGCCGTAGGCGAGCACGCCCGCGGCGACCACGATCAGCATGGCGCCGGTCCAGGTGAAGAACTTCGCCAGGTTGATCCTCAGGGCGCCGCGGTAGAACAGCCAGCCCAGCACGACGGCCGTGAGCAGCCCGAGCAGCGCGCCGACCAGCGGCCGGACCCCGTCGTCGGTGGCCTGCACGGCCGTCCAGATGAACAGCGCCGTCTCCAGGCCCTCCCGGCCCACGGCCAGGAACGCCGTGACGACCAGCGCGCCCGTGCCCATCGCGAGCGCGGCGTCCAGCTTGCCGTGCAGCTCCTTCTTCAGGTGCCGCGCGGTGCGCCGCATCCAGAAGACCATCCATGTCACCAGGCCGACGGCGACGATCGACAGCGAGCCGCCGAGCATCTCCTGCGCCTCGAACGTCATGGTCCGCGAGCCGTACTGGAGCAGCGCGCCGAAGCCCATGCTGAGCAGCACGGCCGCGGCGATGCCCGTCCAGACCGGGCGCAGGGCGTCCCGGCGGCGGGTCTTGACCAGGTAGGCGACGAGGATGCAGACGACCAGGCTGGCCTCCAGACCCTCGCGCAGGCCGATCAGATAGTTGCCGAACACGCGGCATCTCCTCCCCGGGAAGAACCGGTGGTCATGCGAAGGGGGCGGATCACGCGAACAGTGCCTTGCCCCACCAGTCGCCCTTGTCCCGGACGCCCGGCGGCACGGCGAAGACCGCCGAACCCACGTGCTGGATGTACTCGTTGAGGGCGTCGTTGCGCGCCAGGTTCATCTGCAGCGGCACGAACCCGTCCCGGACGTCCTTCTGGTACGCGATGAAGAACAGCCCGGCTTCCAGCCGGCCGAGCTTGTCCGTGCCGTCCGTGAAGGAGTAGCCGCGGCGCAGGATCTTCACGCCGTTGTTGCTGTCGGGGTGGGCGAGGCGCACGTGCGAGTCGGGCTTCATGGCCTTCAGCAGCGGCTCGTCGTGCTCGCGCTCCTTGCCGACGGGCGCGCCCTCGGCCTTGTCGCGGCCGAAGATGTCCTCCTGCTCGGCGAGCGGGGTGCGGTCCCACGTCTCGATGTGCATCCGGATGCGGCGGGCCACGAGGTACGAGCCGCCGGTCATCCACGCCGGGCCGTCCTTCTCGCCGACCCACACGTGCTGGGCGAGGGCCTCGGTGTCGGTGCCGGCGATGTTCCGGGTGCCGTCCTTGAAGCCCATCATGTTGCGCGGGGTCTGCGCGTCGGGCGTCGTCGAGGAGGTCTTGCCGAAGCCGAGCTGCGACCAGCGGATGGCGACCTTGCCCATGCCGATGCGGGCCAGGTTGCGGATGGCGTGCACGGCCACCTGCGGGTCGTCCGCGCAGGCCTGGACGCACAGGTCGCCGCCGCTGCGGGCCGGGTCGAGGTTGTCGCCGGGGAAGGCCGGCAGGTCGATCAGGGCCTTGGGGCGGCGGTCCTTCAGGCCGAAGCGGTCCTTGCCGTCCTTCTCGAACAGGCCGGGGCCGACGCCGAAGGTCAGGGTCAGCCGGGACGGCTTGAGGCCGAGGGCCTCGCCGGTGTCGTCCGGCGGCAGCTCGTCGTTGTCCGGGACCGCGCCCTCGCCGATCTCGTGACCGGCGGTCATCCGCGCGGCGGCGGCCGTCCACTCCTGGAGGAGCTTGACCAGCGCGGCGCGGTCGCTCGTCGTCACGTCGAAGGCGGCGAAGTGCAGCCGGTCCTGGACGGGGGTGGAGATGCCGGCCTGGTGGGCGCCGTGGAAGGGCACCGCGTCGCCCGTCGAGGCGGCCGGGGCCGCGTCCTCGCCGAGGCGCAGCGCGGCGGCGGTGCCGCCGGCGGCCGCGGCGCCGAGCGCGAGGCCCGCCCCGCCCCAGCCGAGGACGGAGCGGCGGGTGGGCTTGCCGCCCGGGGTCCGCGCGACGGCCGCCGTCTCGCCGGTCTCCTGCTCGCCGGTCGTCTGCGTGCCGGTCCTCTGCGCGTCGTTCTTCTTGGCGTCGCTCATGACGGCTCCCCCGCTACTTCGCGACGGCGCCGGCGAGCTTGGACAGGGGCTCCGCGAGGGCGTTCACGGCGTCGGACAGCTTCTTGCGGTCGTCCTTCTCCACGCCGTCGTACGCCTTGAAGGTGTCGCCGTCCCGGTACTCGCCGAGGAGCTTCTTCAGCTCGCCGAACTGCTTGTCGAGCTCCTTGGCCAGCGCGGCGTCGCTCTTGGCGGCCACGGGCTTGAGCAGCAGGTAGGACTTCTCGGCGCCCTCGACGTTGGCCTGGAAGTCGACGAGGTCGGTGTGGCTGTAGCGCTCCTCCTCGCCGGTGACCTTGCCGGTCGCGACCTCGTCGAGCAGCTCCTTGGCGCCGTTGGCCATGCTGGTCGGGGTGATCTCGGCGGTGCCGACGCGCTTCTGCCAGTCCTTGAGGTCCGTCATCAGCTGGTCGGCCAGCTTCTTGTCGTCCTCGTCGATCTTCTTCTCGTCCCAGAGCGACTTCTCCAGCTTGTGCCAGCCGGTCCACTTCTGGTCCTTCTCCAGGCCGTCCTCGCGGACGTCGACCTTCGGGTCGATGTCGCCGAAGGACTCCGCGACCGGCTCGGTGCGCTCCCAGCCGATGCGGGAGGCCGCGTAGAGCTTCTTCGCCTCGTCGACGTCGCCGCTCTTGACCGCGTCGGCGAACTTCTGCGCCGCCGGGATCGTCTCGTCGGCCTGCTGCTGGACGTACTTGCGGTACTCGGCGACCGCCTTGTCCAGCTCCGGGTCGGCCTTCTCCGCCTTGCCGCCGCCGGTGACGGTGATCTTCTGGCGGATGCCGTCGCCCTTCATGCCGGGCTTGCAGGCTATTTCGTAATCGCCGGGCTTCTTGATCGTCGCGGTGATCTCGGCCTTGGTCTTCGGGCCGATGTTCTCCCGCTCCGTCACGATCCGGTCGCCCGCGGCGTACACGTACACCTCGGTGACCTTGGAGCCCGTGTTCTCAATGTTGATCTTTATGTGCCCGGACGGGAAAGAGGTCTTCGAGACCTCGCACTTGTCGTCGGAGGCGGTCACGTTGATCGCGTCGGAGTCCTTGCCGTCCGACTTCTCGGCGCAGCCGGACACGGCGGTCAGGGCCGCGGCCGTGGCGACGGCGGCGACGACGGAGGAGCGGAGGGCGCGCATTGGGGCTCCAGGCGTGCTCGGAGAGGACGGAAAGGACGTTCACGCCATACACGGCATGGCCGAAAACCGGCTGGCCGGATAAGGCCGCCCTAACTTATCTGAGGCTTGCCTACCCTGTTCCCGGAAGGGTGCGTGATTCTGCTCTCACGAAGCAAAATCTCGTACCTCGCGCCTCGGGATCACCAAAGGCTCACCCGTGCGCGGATGATCAATTACCTCGACCGGCTGTGAATACACACGACTGAGCAATTCCGCTGCGAAGACGCGCGCCGGCGGTCCCTCCGCCGCGATCCGCCCCCGGTGCAGGACCGCCACCCGGTCCGCGTACGCGCCCGCGAGGCCCAGGTCGTGCAGGACGACCACCACCGCGTCCCCGGCCGCGGCCCGCTCCCGGCAGATCCGCAGCACCAGTTCCTGATGGCGCAGGTCCAGCGCGGCGGTCGGCTCGTCGAGCAGCAGGAGCGGGGTGCGCTGCGCGAGCACGCGCGCCAGGGCGACCCTCGCCCGTTCGCCGCCCGAGAGCGCGGCGAACGGGCGGGAGGCGAATCCGGCCACTTCGGCGGCGGCCATGGCGGCCCGGACCGCCTCGTCGTCCTCGTCCTCGGCGGGGGTCCCGGCCCAGGGCGCGCGCCCCATCCGGACGACCTCCCCGACCGGGAACGGGAACGACAGCTCCGCCGACTGCGGCAGCACGGCCCGGCGCACGGCGAGTTCGGCGGCCGTCCAGGCACCGGCGGGCTCGCCGTCGATCCGGACCTCGCCGGACGCGGCGGGCAGGTCGTGGGCGAGCGCGGCCAGGAGCGTGGACTTGCCCGCGCCGTTGGGGCCGACGAGCGCGAGGACTTCACCGGCGGCGACCTGGAGGTCGACCCCGTCGAGGACGGAGCGGCCGGCGAGGTGGACGTGCAGGGCACGGGCTTCGGCGCGGACGGTGCCGAAGGGGGAGGGAAGGGGGAGGCGCCGCTTCCGCCCGCGGCCGCGCAGGATGTGCCTGATCACGCCCAGCCTCCTTGCTTCCGGCGGGTCCTTCTCAGCAGCCAGAAGAAGAACGGGCTGCCGAAGAGGGCCGTCAGGACGCCCAGGGGCAGCTCCGCCGGCTGGGCCGCCGTGCGGGCCGCGAGGTCGGCCGCGACCAGCACCAGCGCCCCGCCCAGCGCACTGCCCGGCACCAGGAACCGGTGCCCGGGGCCCGCGGCCATCCGCAGCAGGTGCGGCACCAGCAGCCCGACGAACGTGATGACGCCCGCCACGGCCACGGCCGCGGCCGTCAGCAGCGCGACCACCAGCACCAGCACCAGCCGCAGCCGCTCGACGTCCACGCCCAGGTGCCGCGCGGGCCGTTCGCCGAGCGCGAGGAGGTCCAGCTTGCGCCCGTAGAGCGGTGCGACGGCCAGCCCGGCCAGGGCGCACGGCAGGACGGCGAGCACCTTCGGCCAGGTCGCCTGCGCGAGCGAGCCCAGCTGCCAGAAGGTGATCTGGCTGACCTGGGCGTTGTCGGCGATGAAGATGCCGAGCCCGACGAGCGCGCCGCCGAAGGCGTTCACCGCGATGCCGGTGAGGATGAGCGTGACCACTTCCGTACGGCCGCCCGTGCGCGAGAGGGCGTAGACGAGCAGGACGGTCACGAGCCCGGCCCCGAACGCGCAGGCCGTGACGGTCCAGTTGCCGAAGAAGGTCAGTCCCAGGGAGATCGCGGCGACCGCGCCGACCGCCGAGCCCATCGAGATGCCGATGACGCCGGGCTCGGCG
>NZ_JBPQTS010000234.1:0-7698 GCF_051386455.1 Streptomyces sp. URMC 124 | reverse complement strand
ACCCCTCCCCCTGCTGCCAGCCTGTTCTGACCCGCACCCGGCCCACGGAACCCAGCCAAGGCATGTCACACCCGGGCGCCCCAGCGTGTCCTAACTCCTGACAGCACCGTCAGGCGTGAAGGTAGGCGAGCAATGGACGAGCCGATCGCGAACGAGCCGATCGTGAACGAGCCGATCGCGGACGAGCCGATCGCGGACGAGCCCATCGCGGACAAGCCGGTCCTCGTAACCGGCGGCACAGGCACGCTCGGGCGTATCGTCGTCGCGCGGCTCCTTGCCGAAGGCATGAGCGCGCGGGTGTTGAGCCGTCGGGCGCGGCCGGTGAGCGACCAAGGCCCGTACGAGTGGGCCGTCGGTGACCTCGCCAAGAGGACGGGGCTGGATGCCGCCCTCGCCGGGGTGCGGGCCGTGGTGCACTGTGCGACCAATGCCCGCAACGACGTGGTGGCGACCCGGCGGCTGGTCGAGGCCGCGCGGCGGGCCGGGAGTCCGAGCCCGCACCTCGTCTACATCTCGATCGTCGGCATCGACGTCGTGCCGCTGCCGTACTACCGGTCGAAGCGGGAGGCGGAACGGATCATCCGGTCGTCGGGGCTGCCGTGGACCATCCTGCGCACCACGCAGTTCCACGACCTCGTGGCGACCCTGACCACGGTGCAGCGCCGGCTGCCGGTGGTGCTGACGCTGAGCGGCACGCGTGCCCAGCCGATCGAGGTGGCGGAGGTCGCCGACCGCTTGGTGGAGCTCGTCCGGGGCGCCCCGGCGGGCCGGGTGCCCGACATGGCGGGCCCCGAGGTGCGGGACGCCCGCGACCTCGCGGCCGCCACGCTCCGCGCGTTGGGCCTGCGGCGGCGTGTGGTGCCGCTACGGCTGCCGGGCAGGATCGCCCGCACTCTCCGTGCAGGCGGCAACCTCGCCCCGGACCGGGCGGTCGGCACGGTCACGTTCGAGCAGTACTTGGACTCCGCCCTACCCCGGCCGGCGCCCGGACCGGACCTCGCGGACGAATGACGCCCAGGACGTGGCGGGGTGATGAAGTACGAAGGCGGGGCTGTTCTTCTGCTTGAGTCGCACACGGCGACGCTGTCGCAGCGGGCCCGGCGCTCCCTGCGCGCCGTGTGTGCCGTGTGCGCCGTATGCGCCCCTATGAGACCGGCAGGCTGGACGTGCAGGCCGGGTCCGGGCTGCCCGGCGGGCAGTTGTTGCCCTCTGTCGTGGAGGTGATCCGGCCGGTGAGGCGGCCGTCGCCCGTCCGGGGGTCGGCCGGCCGCACCGAGTAGTGGATCGTTGCTTTGGCGCCGGAGGGCAGGTCGCCCTGCCACTGCAACGTGGGGGAGGAGAACCGCGCCGTGCCGCTGTCGGCCGAGGTGGAGGTGAGCTCGGCGTCGTCCACGACGTCCGACAGGTCGTCGGAGATCGCGGCGCCGTCGATCGCGGTCGTCCCGGTGTTGGTCACCGTCACGGTGTAGGTGACCGTGTCGCCGGGGCGCGCCGTCGCCCGGTCGGCGCTCTTGGCGATTCTGATGGACGTCGCCATGGTGTCGAACGGCGACGCCGGCACCATCGCGGCACCGGTGATCACCCCCACGCCCACCAAAAAGGCGACGAGGGTCAGAACTCTGGGCAGACGATCAGGCAAGACGGTCCCCTCCCTGCACGCATTCAGTGGGGAGAAGGCTTGCACCGGACCATGAGCGTTACCCGTAAACCGCCCCATGGGGTGAACGGTCCCTCAGGCCAACGCCCGCTTCGCCATCCCGATGTCGGGACCTCTTGAAGGGGGGCGCTCTCGGAGCGCCGGGAGTGACTCTATGCCCACGAATGGGCCCAACTCGGCTGTTGCCACGAAAGGTTGAGCGGGCCTTTCTTGTGCGGCTTGTGTTCGATCTAGGCCTGCGCTCCCAGGAACACCGGATTCGTCATCGCCACCATCGGCCCCGGCAGCTCAGAGCCGCTCGGAGCCCTCCTCCGTACCTCGGCCCTCACGTACGCCGCGTACGAAGGCGTCGTGTGCCACTCGGCCGTTCCCCTGCCCGAGGCCGGCAGTGGTGTCTCGTACAGCCGGCCCTGGTCCGTCACGAACGTTGCCGTGCAGCCTTCCGGGATGCCCGAGACGTCCAGGCGGAGGGTCACCGGTGTGTTCCGGTCGGCCGGGAGGCGGTCGCCGATGTCTGCGTGTTCGCCGCGGGCGCCCGTCGCGGTGAAGGACAGCCCCACCGCCGACGACTCCGCGATCCAGCTCCGTCCGGCGCGGATGCCCGCCAGCAGTGCCTCGCGCGTGAGCCCGTCCGCCCGGACCACCGTCTGCGGCAGCCCGACGACCTGGGGCTCGCGGTGGGCGTCGCTGTTGCCCATGGCCGGCAGCCAGCGGCGGTCGCCGTGGCGTACCGACGCGACCAGCATCGCGTCCCACGTCGCGACCGCCATCTCGTCGTCCGGCGTGAACGGGCCGTTCCACACCTCCACCGCGTCCGCGTCCTCGTAGCCGAACTTCCAGTTGCAGCCGACGCAGGTCCCGTACGGGTGGGCGGGGACGACGAGGCCGCCCGCGCGGTGGACGGCGCGGGCGAAGCGGCCGAAGGCGGCGTCGCGGGCGCGGTAGCGCCAGTCGATGAAGACGCCGGGGTCCGTGCCGAGGGCGACCATGTGGCCGTTGCGCGTGGTGACCTCTTCTCCCGTGAGGATCAGGAGGTCGTCATCCCACAGCCCCTCCCACGCGCCGTGCGCCGACGTCGTGTTGTGTTCCGTCGTCGTGATCCAGTCCAGGCCGGCCGCCCGCGCCGCGGCCGCGATCTCGGCGGGGGTGCGCTTGCCGTCGGAGTGGACGCTGTGGAGGTGGTTGTCGCCGCGGTACCAGCCGCGGCCGCGGCCCCGCGCCCGCTGCGGCGGGTACACCGGGCGCGGGGTGGCACCCGTCTGCCCGTACCGCAGCGTCACCGTCACCTCGTACGCCAGGCCCTGCGGGGCGACCGTGTACGGGCCGAGGACGACGTGCCAGGTGCCGGGCCGCACGGGGCCGGCCAGGTAGCCGGGCGTGGCGCGCTCGGCGCTGATCGCGAACTCGGTCCGGGCGCCCCCGGACCAGCCGCGGAAGCCCGCGCCGCCCAGCGCGGTGCCGCGCTCGTCGAAGATGCCGATGTCGCAGGCGTTGCCCTGGGTGCCCGCGGGGACGGCCGGTCTGTCGTACGCGTACGAGACGGCGATTTCGCGCACGCCCGGGGGCACGTCCACGGGCAGGTAGACGTAGTCGGGCGCTCCGGCCGGGAGCCGCCCGGAGACCTTGCGGGTCACGGTCCGACCCTCGGGGCCGTCCCCGGTGCTCGCGAACGTCACGGTATCGAGGGTAAGCACCGCCGCCGCGCCCGTGACAGCCGCGAGCACCGTGCGCCGGTCCGGTCGCCGCCCCGGCTCCGTCCGCTTCGTCCGCTTCATCGCTGTCCTCCCGTGGAAGGGGCTCTTCGGGGGGCACTGTTGTACGCCCGGGCGGCGCGCAGGGGTACAGGAAGGACCACGATTGCGACATTCGTATGGCGGCACCGCCCCGCCGGGGGCCCGCGGGGCCCGTTTGGGCTTACGGTGAGGCCCATTCCCCGCAGGACGCGCTGGGTCACGCAGGACGCAAGGAGGTGCCGCCCCGTGCGGATCGCAACCACGGTCTTCCTCACCGACGAGACGATCAGCCCGGTCCGGCTCGCGAGCGAGCTGGAGCAGCGGGGCTTCGACGGGCTGTACCTGCCGCAGCACACGCACATCCCGGTCAGCCGGGAGACGCCGGCGCCCACGGGCGACCCGCTGCCGCGCGAGTACGGCCGGGCCCTGGACCCGCTGGTGGCGCTCGCTCAGGCCGCGGCGGTCACCGAGCGGATCGAGCTCGGCACGGGTGTCCTGCTGGTGGCCCAGCAGGATCCGATCGCCCTCGCCAAGCAGGTGGCGACGCTCGATCACCTCAGCGGCGGTCGCCTGACGCTGGGCATCGGCTTCGGCTGGAACGTGGAGGAGGCCACCGACCACGGCGTCGAGTGGAAGACCCGGCGTGATCTGGTGCGTGACCGGATGGCCCTGATGCGGGCGCTGTGGGCCGAGGAACCGACCGGCTACCGCGGCGAGTTCGGCGCGGTCAGCGCCAGCTTCGCGCACCCCAAGCCGCTGCGGACGCCGCGGCGGCGCGGCGCGGACGTGCCGCCGCTCATCGGGCCGCGCACCCTGATCGGGGGAGCGGCCGGGCCGAAGCTGTTCGCGCACGTCGCGGAGTACGCGGACGGCTGGATGCCGGTCGGCGGCAGCGGGCTCGGGGAGACGATTCCGCAGCTGCAGCGGGCCTGGCAGGAGGCCGGGCGGCCGGGCGAACCGCACGTCGTCCCGTACGCGGTGCACCCCTCGGCGGGGAAGCTCGCGCACTTCGCCGACCTGGGGCTCGACGAGATCGTGGTGGGGCTGCCGTCGGCGGGCGAGACGGAGATCCTGCGGGCGCTGGACGCGCACGCCGAATTCCTGTGAGCGGCGCGGCCCGGCGGCCGCGCCGACCGCACCGGAGGTGCCCTCCGCCTGAGGTGACGAGCGGCACAGCACATGACGGACGGACCTCCTCCGGACGGGCCGCATCCCGCTCGTATGCTCGGACAATGACTTCGACCCCGCAGCCCCCGCAGGGATCCGCACCGACCGCCAACGCCATGCGGCGCGCCCTCAAACGCGCCCGGGACGGCGTGGCCCTGGACGTCGCCGAGGCCGCCGTGCTCCTCCGGGCCCGCGGCGCGGACCTGGACGACCTGTGTGCGTCCGCCGCCCGGGTGCGCGACGCGGGGCTCGAGGCCGCCGGGCGCCCCGGCGTCATCACGTACTCGAAGAGCGTCTTCATTCCCCTCACCCGCCTCTGCCGGGACAAGTGCCACTACTGCACCTTCGCCACCGTCCCCGGCAAACTGCGCCGCGCGGGGCACGGGATGTTCATGTCGCCGGACGAGGTGCTCGCCATCGCCCGGCGCGGCGCCGAGCTGGGCTGCAAGGAAGCGCTGATCACCCTCGGCGACCGGCCCGAGGACCGCTGGCCCGAGGCCCGCGAGTGGCTGGAGGCGGCGGGTTACGACGACACCATCGCCTACGTCCGCGCCATCTCCATCCGCATCCTGGAGGAGACCGGCCTCCTGCCCCACCTCAACCCCGGCGCGATGAGCTGGACGGACTTCCAGCGGCTCAAGCCCGTCTCCGCCTCGATGGGCATGATGCTGGAGACCACGGCCGAGCGGCTGTGGAGCGAGCCGGGCGGCCCGCACTACGGCTCCCCCGACAAGGAGCCCGCCGTCCGGCTGCGCGTCCTGGAGGACGCCGGCCGCAGCTCCGTGCCGTTCACCAGCGGCCTGCTGATCGGCATCGGCGAGACGCACGAGGAGCGCGCCGAGTCGCTGTTCGCGCTGCGCCGCGTCTCCCGCGCCTACCACGGTATCCAAGAGCTGATCATGCAGAACTTCCGCGCCAAGCCGGACACGGCGATGCGCGGCATGCCCGACGCCGAACTGGACGACCTGGTCGCCACCATCGCCGTGGCCCGGCACATCATGGGCCCCTCCGCCTGCCTCCAGGCGCCGCCCAACCTCGTGGCCGGCGAGTACGAGCGGCTCATCGGCGCCGGCATCGACGACTGGGGCGGCGTCTCCCCGGTCACGCCGGACCACGTCAACCCCGAGCGGCCCTGGCCTCGGATCGACGAGCTGGCCGAGCGCTCCGCAGCCGCCGGCTTTCGGCTGCGGGAACGCCTCGCCGTCTACCCCGAGTTCGTGCAGCGCGGCGAGCCCTGGCTCGACCCGCGCGTGCTGCCGCACGTACGCGCCCTGGCCGACCCGGAGACCGGGCTCGCGAACGAGCACGCCGACGTCAAGGGCCTGCCCTGGCAGGAGCCCGAAGACGTCTTCGTCCCCTCCGGCCGCACCGAGCTGCACCGCGCGATCGACACCGAGGGCCGCACCGCCGACCGGCGCGACGACTTCGACGACGTGTACGGGGACTGGGACGCGCTGCGGGAGGCCGCGGCGCCCGGCATGGCCCCCGAGCGCATCGACGCCGACGTGCGCGAGGCGCTGCGGCAGGCCGCCGACGACCCCACCCGGCTGACCGACCCCCAGGCCCTCGCCCTGCTCCACGCCGACGGGCCCGCGCTCGACGCCCTGTGCCGCATCGCCGACGACCTGCGCCGGGACGTGGTCGGCGACGACGTCACCTACATCGTCACCCGGAACATCAACTTCACCAACGTCTGCTACACCGGCTGCCGCTTCTGCGCCTTCGCCCAGCGGCGCACCGACGCCGACGCGTACACCCTCTCCCTGGAACAGGTCGCCGACCGCGCCGCCCAGGCGTGGGACGTCGGCGCCGTCGAGGTCTGCATGCAGGGCGGCATCCACCCCGACCTGCCCGGCACGGCCTACTTCGACATCGCGCGGGCCGTGAAGCAGCGCGTGCCGGGCATGCACGTGCACGCCTTCTCGCCGATGGAGGTCGTCAACGGCGCGACCCGCACGGGCATGTCCGTACGGGAGTGGCTGGCTGCGGCCAAGGAAGCCGGGCTCGACACCATCCCCGGCACGGCCGCCGAGATCCTCGACGACGAGGTCCGCTGGGTCCTCACCAAGGGCAAGCTGCCCGCCGCCACGTGGATCGAGGTCGTGCGCACCGCGCACGAGCTCGGCATCCGGTCCTCGTCCACGATGATGTACGGGCACGTCGACCAGCCGCGGCACTGGCTCGGGCACTTCCGCCGGCTCGTCGAGATCCAGCGGGAGACGGGCGGCTTCACGGAGTTCGTCACGCTGCCGTTCATCCACACCAACGCGCCCGTGTACCTCGCGGGCATCTCGCGCCCCGGGCCGACCATGCGCGACAACCGGGCGGTCACGGCCATGGCCCGGCTGCTGCTCCACCCGCACATCACCAACATCCAGACCAGCTGGGTCAAGCTCGGCGCGGACGGGGCGGCGGAGATGCTCCGCTCCGGAGCGAACGATCTGGGCGGGACGCTGATGGAGGAGACCATCTCGCGCATGGCGGGCTCCTCGTACGGCTCGTACCGCTCGATCCGCGACCTCGTCGCCATCGCGGAGGCGGCGGGGCGGCCGGCGCGGGCGCGGACCACGGTGTACGGGGAGGTGCCGGACGAGCGGCGGGACGCTGCGCTGGCTTCGGACGGGCATCTGCCGGAGTTGCTGCCGGTCTTGGACGACTAGGGACTGACTGGGCGACTGGGCGACTGGGCGACCGGGCGTCGCGGGTTCTCCCGGGGCACGGCAATGTTGCCGTCTTGTCGAGATGCCTCGACAAGACGGCAACCGCGGGCCGTCTAGGGTGGCCCGCATGTCTTGGCCTCAGAATCCTCAGCAGCCCCACCAGCCTCCGCAGCCGCACCCGGCGCAGCCCCCGCAGGGCGGGCCGCAGGGCGTACCGCACAACGGGGCGTGGGGCGGGCCGGAGGCCACTGCCGTTGATCAGCCGGCCGTCGCCCCGCCGCCGGGCGGGGTCCACGCGGCGCCCACCGCCTTCGCCCAGCCCGCGGTGACGCCCCCCGGCCCGCCGCAGGGCGCCGGTGCCCACGCTCAGCCGACCGTCTTCGCCCAGCCCGCCGTGCAGCCGCCGGGCCACCACGGCGCCGCGGGTGCCCGTCCGAAGCCAGCGCAGCGTCCCGCCGCTCGTCCGGCACCTCCCCGTACA
>NZ_JBPQTS010000233.1:0-7915 GCF_051386455.1 Streptomyces sp. URMC 124 | reverse complement strand
GGCGTCCCCCGGTCGGCGTACTCCGCGCCCCCGGCGGCTCGGAAGCCCTGCCGACCGGCGGGACGGCGGGGCCGGAGGATCACGTTCGCCCAGTCGTTGGATCACGCCTCCTCAACCCCCACCCGAGGGCTAGGGTTCACTTCGTGTGCACACGTGTGTGCTGCATCACACATCACCACACGGGGGATCCATGCACGAAATGGTGAAGGGCGGCAATGTCGGGCTGGCCGCGCTGAGCGAGGACGCAGGCTCCGTCATCGTGAGTCTGAGCTGGAGCAGCGCCACCGGCGACGGGGACGCCGACGTGTCCGTCCTGCTGCTGGGCACCGGCGGGAAAGTGCGCGACGACGCCGACTTCTTCTTCTACAACAACCCCGCCGCAGCGGACGGAAGCGTCCAGCTCTTAGGGAAGACGCCCACCGGCGACGGCAGCGAGGACCGCATCAGCCTCGACCTGACCGCCGTCCCGCCGGACGTCGAGCGCATCGTCGTGGCCGCCAGCCGGTACGGCGGCGCCTGCTTCGGCGACCTGGACGACCTGCGGGTCACGCTCGCCGACCGGACCGGCGAGATCCTGCTCGGGTTCTCCGCCGAGGGGGCCGGCGCCGAGCGCGCGTTCATCTTCGGCGAGCTCTACCGGCGCGGCGGTGAGTGGAAGTTCCGCGCCGTGGGGCAGGGGTACCGGTCCGGCTTGGCCGGCCTCGCCACGGACTTCGGTATCGAGGTCGATGAAGGCGAGAGCGAGAGCGAGGGCGAGGGCGAAGGCGAAGGCTACGAACGGGACGGGGTTGGTGGTCTTGTCTCACCTCCGTCGCAGGAACCCTGCGCACCGGTGCAAGCCCCCGAGCGGGCCCCCGCCACGACCGCCACGACCGCCACGACCGTCGCCGTCGCCGTCATCGCCACTTCGCCGGCCGCACCACCCGTCGCACCCCTCGTCCCGCCGCCCCCGCGCCGTCGCGGCCCGCGCACGGCCAAGAAGAAGGTCACCCTGCCCGACGTGCCCCGGAAGTCCCTCGCCGAGAACGACTTCTGGCGGGAGGCGCGGCTGTTTCCGGTCCCGCAGCTCCGGAGCGACCGCGAGCGCGAGATGCGGGCCACGTCGGTGCTGCTGTCGGTGATGGCCCAGGTGCCGGAGTTCGGGCGGCGCCTCACCGCCGCCTTCGGGGCGCCGGCCGGCCGCATGCAGACCTTCGTGGAGGTTTCCCTCCCCTTCGGCGACGCTCCCCGGCGCCCGGACGGAGTCGTGCGCGTCGAGCGGGCCGGAAAGCTGTGGACCGCCCTGGTCGAGACGAAGACCAACGGCAACCCGCTCAAGTCCGAGCAGGTGCAGGACTACATGGACATCGCCGCCCGGCGCGGCTACGAGGCCGTCGTCACCCTGTCCAACGACGTGGCGCTGGAGGGCCGCCCGCTGGTCGACGTCAAAGTCGACGGGCGGCGCAAGCACAAGGTCGCTCTGTGGCACCTCTCCTGGGCCGAAGTGGCCCACCAGGCGCACATGCTGATCCGCCACGAGGGCGTGGGGGACGCCGCCCACGCCTGGCTGCTGCACGAACTGCTGCACTACCTGCAGCACGAGAACTCCGGCTGTCACGGCTTCCAGAACATGGGCCCCGCCTGGGTGCCGGTCCGCAACGGCATCGACGCGGAGACCCTCGTCCAAGGGGACCGGCGCGCCGTCGAGGTCGTCGAGAGCTGGGAGCGGCTGATCCGCCAGGTGTGCCTCAGGCTGGGCGGAGCGCTGGGGCAGAAGGTGCTGCCCGTCCAGCGTGCGCGCCGCGGCACCGACCCCTCCTCGCGGCGCGCCGCGCTCGCCGACCGGCTGTGCGAGGAAGGGCGCCTGTCCGCCGAGCTCCGCATCGACGGCACCCCGGGCGTCCTCACGATCACCGCCGATCTGCGCACCGGCAAGCTGCGGACCTCCGTCGAGATCCCCGCGCCGGAGCACGGCTATCCGCTGAGCTGGGCCAAGCGCCTGGTGCGGCGTCTCGCCGACGCGCCGGCGGACGTGCACGTCGAGACGCTGGTGGAGGGCCGCCGGGGGCCGCGGGGCACCTTGGAGCGGCTGCGGCCCGAGCCGGCGGGGATCCTGCCCCCGGACGGCGCCCGGATCACCGGCTTCCGGCTGTCGCTGTTCAAGGGCATGGGCAGTACGCGCGGCAACGCCGAGTCCGGGTTCATCCGCAGCGTCGACGACGCGGTGGACCGCTTCCACGCGGGGGTCGTCGCTCACCTCGCGTGAAGGCGCTCCTGGGCATTCCCTCCGCATGAGCTGAGCATTCCCTCCGCATGAGCGGCGCCGGGAGGAGTTCCGGACAACGGGGGAGGGGGACGCGGCTCCTCCCGGCTGGGTTCAGTGTCGCCGGGGGGCCGGGCGTGGTGGCAGGGCCGGGCGGGCCCCTTTCCCGGGGCCGGTCGGCCCTGTCGTACGCTGCTGGCCAGGTATCGGGCCCGGGGAGCAGTCATGACGGAAACCGCAGATCAGAACGGTGATCACATGGCCGGCGGGTTACCGTCCGCCGATCGGATGCGCGGGCTGCTCGACGCCGTCATGAGCCTCGGGCACGGGCTGGAGCTCCCGCAGGTGCTGCACGGGATCGTCGAGGCCGCGGTCACGCTCACGGATGCGGAGTACGGCGCGCTGGGGATCGTCGGCGACGGCGGGACGCTGTCGGAGTTCCTCCCCGTCGGCATGTCCGAGGAGTTGACCGCACGCATCGGGCGCACCCCGTGCGGCCGCGGCATCCTCGGGGAGCTCATCCGCAATCCGGCGCCCCTGCGGCTCACGGACCTCAACCGGCACCCGCGCAGCTACGGCTTTCCCGAGCACCACCCGCCCATGCGCACGTTCCTGGGCGTGCCGGTCCGGGTCCGCGAGGAGGTGTTCGGCAACCTCTACCTCACCGAGAAGCGCGGTGGCGCCGCCTTCGACGCCGACGACGAGGCCGTCCTCACGACGCTGTCCATCGCCGCGGGCGTGGCCATCGACAACGCGCGCATGTACCACGAGAGCCGCCGCCGCGAGCGCTGGCTGCAGGCGCTGGGCGAGATCACCCGCAGTCTGCTGTCCGGCACGGACGCGGACGAAGCGCTGGGGCTCATCGCCGAGCGGGCCCGGGAGGTCGCCGACGCGGACGGCGCGGTCGTCGTGCACGACGGCGAGGAGGGCGCGCCCGGCGACGGGCCCGCCGTCGTCGTGCCCCTGCCCTCCGGGCCCGGCGCGTGCGGCGCGCTGCGGCTGCACCGGCGGCCCGGGCGGCCCCCGTTCGACGACTCCGAAGTGAAGCTGCTCTCCGGCTTCGCCGATCAGGCCGCCATAGCCCTCGAACTCGCCCAGCGGCGCGCCGAGTCGGAGGAGCTGGCCGTCCTCCACGACCGCGACCGCATCGCCCGTGACCTGCACGACCTGGCGATCCAGCGGCTCTTCGCCACCGGCATGACCTTGCAGAGCGCCACCCGGCTCATCGACCGGCCCGAGGCCGCCGAGCGCGTGGGCCGGGCCGTCGACGACCTGGACACCACCATCCAGATCATCCGCTCGACCATCTTCGGCCTGCGCACCGCCGGGGACGGCCGCGGGGGCGGTCCCAGCCTGCGGCGCGGCATGGCCGAGGCCGTCCAGGCCGCCACCCGCACCCTCGGCTTCGCGCCCGCCCTGCGGATCGAGGGCCCCGCGGACACCGACGTCCCCGGAGAACTCGCCGAGCAGATCCTTGCCGTGGCCGTGGAGGCCCTGAGCAACGCGGCCCGCCACGCCGCCGCCCGCCGGGTGGACGTCGCCCTGACCGTGGACGCCTCGCGGGCCGTTCTGACCGTCACCGACGACGGCGTGGGGGTCGGCTCCGCGCCCCGGCGCGGCGGGCTCGCCAATATGAAGTCCCGGGCGGAGCTCCACGGCGGACGGCTGGACGTGCAGACGCCCGCGGGCGGGGGGACGCGGATCGTGTGGAGCGTGCCGTTGCCGGATTGAGGGCGGCGGGTGGTACGGCTTCGCGGAGCCGTACGCGGTCTCAGCCGTTGCGCACCTTCCCCGCTATCACCGCCGCCTGCACCCGCCTGCCCACGCCCAGCTTCGACAGGATCGACGAGATGCGGTTCTTGACCGTCTTCTCGGCGAGGAACAGCCGGTCGGCGATCTGGCGGTTCGTCAGTCCCTCGCCGACGAGGTCGAGGATCTCCCGCTCGCGGGGCGAGAGGCGGTCGAGTTCCGACGTCTCCGGCACCTCCGGCTCGCTCGGCGCGCGCAGGCGGGCCATCACCCGGGACGCCGTGCGCGGATCGAGCGTCGACTTGCCCGTGGCCACCGTCCGTACCGCGTTCACCAGCTCCGAGCCGTTGATCTGCTTGAGGACGTAGCCCGCCGCGCCCGCCATGATGGCGTCGAAGAGGGCCTCGTCGTCGTCGAAGGACGTGAGCATCAGGCAGGCGAGCTCCGGCATCCGGGCGCGCAGTTCGCGGCACACTTCGATGCCGCCGTGGTCGCCGCCCTCCTCGCCCCGTTCACCGAGGCGCACGTCGAGGACGGCCACGTGCGGGCGGGACGCCGGTACGCGCGAGAGGGCCTCGCGGCCCGTGGCCGCCTCCCCCACGACCTCGATGTCCGGCTCCGCTTCGAGGAGGTCGCGGACGCCGCGGCGCACCACCTCGTGGTCGTCGAGGATGAAGACGCGCAAGGGGGCTGCGGCTGGGGCGGTGTCCGTGGCGGTGGTGGTGTCCGTGGCGGTGTCCGGAGCAGCCTCCTCGGCGCGTTCCGGAGTGTCATGCGAAGGGCTGTCCGTGTCGGTCCGTTCCATACGAGGCAGTATGTCCGGGCCTGGCGGGGGCGCCGCGTCCGGGCCCGGCTGGGGCGCAGCGCACCGGGTGCAAGCGCCCCCGCCGGGGCCCGCTCGCAACAGACCCCGCGCACAGCTCACACCGCGCAACCACCGCCCCGATAGGGCCGAACGGCCCTGCGGACCGGGGCCGGGCGGTCCCGCAGGCCCGTTGCCATACTGGCCCGTCCCAGCCCTGCGCGAGGAGCTTCCGACCCGTGAACACCGTCAACGACTCCTACCACTCCCTGCTCGCCCGGCACGATGCGATGCGGCTGCGCCGGCGGCTGCTGTCCCCCGGCTCCCAGCAGGCGGCGGAGGGGGCCGGCGGCACGCGGGCGGCCGGGGCGCCGCAGCTGCGGTCCTACGACGGTGCCGCCGGCGCCGCCGACCAGCGCGTGATCACCGACCACCTCGAACTCGTCACGCCCTTCGGCGACTTGATCGCGCACCTCTACGACGCGATGTTCGCGCACTGGCCCTACCTGCGGCGCCTGTTCCCGGAGTCGATGGAGTTCCAGCGCAAGCACCTCGAAGGGATCTTCTGGTTCCTGATCGAGAACCTCCACGACCCGGACGAGGTGGCGGCCGTCTTCACCCGCCTCGGCCGCGACCACCGCAAGCTGGGCGTACGGCCCGCGCACTACCGGGCGTTCGAGGCCGCGCTGTGCGAGGCGCTGCACCGCACCGCGGGCCCGCGGTGGAACGAGGCCATGGAGCAGGCGTGGGTGCGGATGCTGCGGTTCGCGGTGGGGGCCATGGTCGAGGGCGCGGAGGCCGCGCTCGGCGAACCGCCCGCCTGGCAGGCCACGGTCACCGGGCACGAACTGCGCCGCCCGGACCTGGCCGTCCTGCGCGTGCGCCCGCACGAGCCGTACCCCTACCGGGCCGGGCAGTACGCGGCGGTGGCCTCGCCGCTGCTGCCGCAGGCGTGGCGGCAGTACTCGCTGGCCTGCGCGCCGCGGCCGGACGGCGAGGGCGAGCTGGAGTTCCACGTGCGGCTGACCGGCCGCGGCGGGGTCAGCGAGGCCCTCGTGACCCGCACCCGGCCCGGCGACACGCTGCGGCTCGGCCCGGCGAGCGGGACGATGACGCTCGACGACGACCTCGCGCACGACTTACTGCTCGTCGCGAGCGGCACCGGGTGGGCGGCGGCGAAGGCGCTGCTGCAGGAGCTGGCCGCGCGCCGCGTCGCCCGCGGGGCTGCCGCGCAGCGCCGCGCGCACCTCTTCCTCGGTGTCCGGCACCCTTCCGCGCTCTACGACACCGAGGCGCCCGGCGAACTGCGGCGCCGCTACCCGTGGCTGCAGGTCACCCAGGTGCTCGGGGAGGGGCAGGGGCCCGGCGAGCACCACGCGCTGGCCGAGGTCGTCGCGGGGCACGGGGGCTGGTCGCGGCACCTCGCCTACGTCAGCGGGCCGCCGTCCATGGTCGGCCTGCTCGTGGCCCGGCTCACGGCGGGGCCGGCCCCGGCCCTCCCGGCGTCCCGCGTCCGGCACGACCCGCTGCCGGACCGCGCGTAGCGCTCCGCCGGGGGCCGTACGTCCTGGGTCCGGGTACGCCCGGGGTACGGGTACGCCCGGGGTACGGGTACGCCCGGGGGGCCGGTACGCCCGGGGGCCGGGATGCCCCGGAGCCGGGATGCCCGGGGGCCGGCATGTCGTCTGCGGGGCCGTCGGGGCTCGTCGCGCAGTTCCCCGGGCCCCTTCGGGGCGCTGCCGGACCGCGCGTCGCGCTCCGCCGGGGGCCGGGCACGCCCCGGAGCCGGGATGCCCCGGGGCCGGCACGTCGTCTGCAGGACCGTCGGGGCTCGTCGCGCAGTTTCCCGTGCTCCTTCGGGCGCTGGGGCCGAACGGCCCCTGGTATGCGGTGATTCGGTCGCCTGTACTGGTGGGGTGAGCGACGCCACCGCACCTGCCCGTCACCGGGTCGAACTCAGCCGCGCCGAGTCCCTACGGCTCCTCGGCAGCGTCTCCCTGGGCCGGGTCGTCTTCACCCGCCGCGCCCTGCCCGCCATCCGGCCGGTCAACCACGTCGTGGACGGCGGGAACGTCGTCATCCGCACCCACGAGGGCGCCGCCCTCGCCGGGCTCGCGGCGCACCCGGAACAGGCCGGCCAAGGCGTGGTCGTCGCCTACGAGGCCGACGCCATCGACCCCGGCACCCACCTCGGCTGGAGCGTCGTGGTCACCGGCTACTGCACGCTCGTCACCGATCCCGGCGAGCTCGCCCGCTACGAGGCCCTGCTGGAGCCGTGGTGGGACGAGCGCATGGACTGCGCCGTGCTGATCCGGCCGTCGCTCGTCACGGGCGTCCGGCTGACGAACGGGAACGGCGCGCCACCGGCGGCCACGTCCGCCTGACGGGCCGGCCCCCGACGACCGGCCTCCCCGCGCACGGCCTCCTCGTACCGGCGTACGACCAGGCGGGCCACGGCCTCGTGCGGTCCGAGCGGCTCGGAGACGATCCGGGCCCCCGCCCCCTCCGCTCCCCTGCGGACCGTCTCGCTGAAGTGCCCCGGCGCCGTCAGGTAGCCGGCGACGGCCACGTCCTCGTGGCCCCCGGCCCGCAGGGCGGCCACGGCGTCCGCGGGTCTCGTGCCGCTCCCGGCCGCGTGCGAGGGCACCACGCGCGCGCCCAGCCGCAGGGCGAGCAGCCGCGCCGCGCGGGCGGTGTCCGCCCACGCGGCGGGGTCCGAGGAGCCCGCGGCGGCGAGCACGACCGGCGCCCGGGATCCGGGCCGCCGCCCCGCCTCGGCCAGCCGCCCGGCGAGGGCCTCGGCCAGCAGCGGGTGCGGGCCGAGCGCGGGGGCGGCGCGGCAGCGCAGCCACGGCGCGGCCGCCATCGCGGCGGGGACGTCGGACCGCAGGTGGTGGCCGGTGCCGAGGAGCAGCGGTACGAGTACGGCCGCGCCGTCGAGTCCGGCCAGGACCGACTCCAGCGAGGGCGAGGCGAGGCCGAGGTGGCCGACGCGGACGTCGAGCCCGGGCCGCAGCGCGCGCACGCGCCCCACCAGCGCCTCGGTCACGGCGACCCCGGCGGCGCTGCGGGTGCCGTGGGCGACGGCGACGAGCGCGGGGGCACGGGCAGGGGCAGGGGCA
>NZ_JBPQTS010000232.1:0-7922 GCF_051386455.1 Streptomyces sp. URMC 124 | reverse complement strand
ACGCTCCCGGAGCGCGTCCGGGAGTCGAAGGTGTAAGCGGTGGCCTGCATGTCAGCAGCCTAGTCGGCGCGCGGGGCCCCACGCCCAGGCTCAGGGCGGCCCGCAAATCCGCCTCCGTATCCACGTCCCGGCGCACGGAATCCACCCCGGCCAGTCCGATCTCCCACGCGCCCGAGTCCCGGTGCCGGGCGCGCGAATGTCCTTCGAACGCCGGCGCCAATTCCCTTCCCGCCGCCGCGGCCAGCAGAGTCGTTCCGATTCCCGCCGCGTCCGCGAGAAATGCGCGGGGGAATTCCGCCGCCGAATCGAGGACCCGGCCCAGTTCCGCCGGGCGCAGGGCGGGTAGGTCCGCGTTGAGGGTCGCCACGGCGGCGCCGGCCCGCCCGGCCCGTACGGTCCGCGCCCCGTGCGCAAGGGCGCCGTTCAGGCCGCCCTGCCCTCCGGGTTCGGCCAGGACGCGCGCTCCGAGGGCGGCGAGCTCGGCCCCGGCCAGCGGATCGCCCGTGACGACCACCACATCCCGTACCGCCGCACAGGCCAGTGCCGCGGCCACGGTGTCCACGGCGAACGCCAGCGCGAGTGCCGCACGGGGCCCCTCCCCGGCCCCCCTGCCGAGACGGCTCTTGGCCAGGGCCAGCGGCTTCACCGGCACCACCAGCGTCCAGACCACATCCGCCCCCTCTCTTCGCATCCGCCTCATTGTCACCCGCTGCCGCAGCCGCCCGCGGAGCGCGGGGTTACGGTGTTCTCGACAGACCGGGGACCTGGGGCGACACTTGTGCGGCCTCCGGGTTCAGCACAGCTCCAAGGTCCCAAGAGAAGGGTGTCCGAGTGTCCCGCCGCAGAATCGGCTTCTGGTACCGCTTTACGGCGGTGTTGGCTAAACCGCCGCTCGTGGTTCTGTTCAAGCGGGACTGGCGGGGAATGGAGCACATTCCGGCCGACGGCGGTTTTATTACCGCCGTCAACCACAACTCGTATCTCGACCCGCTCTCCTACGCGCACTACCAGTACAACACCGGGCGCGTCCCCCGCTTCCTGGCCAAGGCCGCCCTGTTCAAGGGCAGCTTCGTGGGCGCCGTGCTGCGGGGCACGGGGCAGATCCCCGTCTACCGGGAGTCCGCCGACGCCGCGGCCGCCTTCAAGGCCGCCGTCGAGGCCATCAACAAGGGCGAGTGCGTGGCCTTCTACCCCGAGGGCACCCTCACCCGCGATCCCGACATGTGGCCCATGGAGGGCAAGACCGGCGCCGCCCGCGTCGCGCTCCTCACCCGGGCACCGGTCATCCCGGTCGCCCAGTGGGGCGCCAACGAGGCCATGCCGCCGTACGCCAAGGAGAACAAGCTCCGCCTCCTGCCGCGCAAGACGCTCAAGGTGCTGGCCGGCCCGCCCGTCGACCTCTCCGCGTATTACGACAAGGAGCCCACCGCGGACGTCCTGCGCGCCGCGACCGACGACATCATGGCCGCCATCACCGCCCTCCTCGCCGAACTGCGCGGCGAGCCGGCCCCCGCCGAGCCGTACAACCCCAAGAAGGCCCGCGCCGCGGCCCGCCGCAAGGCCCAGGAGGACGAGAAGTGACCCGCTGCGCCGTCTACGGCACCGGTTCCTGGGGGACCGCCTTCGCCATGGTCCTCGGGGACGCGGGCTGCGAGGTCACCATGTGGGGCCGGCGCGCCGCCCTCGTGGAGGCCGTCAACACCACCCGCACCAACCCCGACTACCTCCCGGGCGTCGAGCTCCCGCGCTCCGTGCGGGCCACCACCGACCCCGCCGAAGCCGCACGGGGCGCCGATTTCACCATCCTGGCCGTGCCCTCCCAGACCCTGCGCGGCAACCTCGCCGAGTGGGCGCCCCTGCTGCCCGCGGACACCGTCCTCGTCTCCCTGATGAAGGGCGTCGAGCTGGGCACCGCCAAGCGCATGAGCGAGGTCATCGAGGAGGTCGCCAAGGTCCCCGCCGGCCAGGTGGCCGTCCTGACCGGCCCCAACCTCGCCAGGGAGATCGCCGCGCGGCAGCCCGCCGCCGCCGTCGTCGCCTGCCGCGACGAGTCCGTCGCCAAGCGGCTCCAGGCCGCCTGCCACACCGCGTACTTCCGCCCGTACACCAACACCGACGTGGTCGGCTGCGAGCTCGGCGGCGCCGTCAAGAACGTCATCGCCCTCGCCGTCGGCATCGCCGACGGCATGGGGCTCGGGGACAACGCCAAGGCCTCCCTCATCACCCGCGGCCTGGCCGAGACCACCCGCCTGGGCCTCGCCATGGGCGCCGACGCGCACACCTTCGCCGGCCTCGCCGGCATGGGGGACCTCGTCGCCACCTGCGCCTCGCCGCTCTCCCGCAACCGCACCTTCGGCGCGAGCCTCGGCCGCGGCATGACCCTCGCGGAGACCATCGCGGTCACCAAGCAGACCGCCGAGGGCGTCAAGTCCTGCGAGTCGGTGCTGGATCTGGCGCGCCGCCACGGAGTCGACATGCCGATCACCGAGACCGTGGTGGAGATCGTGCACGAGGGCAAGCCGCCGCTCGTTGCGCTCAAGGAGCTGATGTCGCGCAGCGCCAAGGCCGAGCGGCACTGACGCCGCCCGCACCACGAGGTACTCTCGTCGCGATATGAGCACCGAGATCACCCCCCAGAGCCCTGGCCGGAAGCCGCGTGTGGCGGTCGTCTTCGGCGGCCGCAGTTCCGAGCACGCCATCTCCGTGGTCACCGCCGGCGCCGTGCTGCGCGCCATCGACCGCACGAAGTACGACGTGCTGCCGATCGGCATCACCACGGACGGCCGTTGGGCCCTCACCGCGGACGACCCCGAGCGGATGGCCATCGCCGACCGCACGCTGCCGAGCGTCGCGCAGCTCGCCCAGTCGCCCGACGGCTCCGTCGTCCTGCCGGTCGACCCCTCCGACCGCGAGATCGTCTACACGGAGCCGGGCACCATGCCCAAGGCGCTGGGCGAGGTCGACGTGGTCTTCCCCGTCCTGCACGGCCCCTACGGGGAGGACGGCACCCTCCAGGGCATGCTGGAGCTCTCCGGCATCCCCTACGTCGGCGCCGGCGTCCTCGCCTCGGCCGTCGGCCAGGACAAGGAGTACATGAAGCGCGTCTTCGTCTCCTTCGGCCTGCCCGTCGGCCCGTACGAGGTCATCCGCCCCCGCGAGTGGGACACCGAGCCGGCCGCCGCCCGCAAGAAGATCGTCGACTTCGCCGGCGAGCATGGCTGGCCCGTCTTCATCAAGCCCGCCCGCGCCGGTTCCTCCATGGGCATCACCAAGGTCGACGACGTCTCCGGCCTGGACGACGCCGTCGCCGAGGCGCGCCGCCACGACCCGAAGATCCTGGTCGAGTCGCTGCTGCGGGGCCGGGAGATCGAGTGCGGCGTCCTGGAGTTCGAGGACGGGCCGCGCGCCAGCGTCCCCGCCGAGATCCCCCCGGTCACCGCCCACGACTTCTACGACTTCGAGGCGAAGTACATCGACTCCGCCACCGGTCTCGTCCCCGCGCCGCTGACGCCGGAGGAGACGGCGAAGGTGCAGGAGCTCGCCGTGCAGGCCTTCGACGCCGCCTCGTGCGAGGGCCTCGTGCGCGCCGACTTCTTCCTCACCGAGGACGGCGAGTTCGTCATCAACGAGATCAACACCCTGCCGGGCTTCACGCCGATCTCCATGTACCCCCGCATGTGGCAGGAGAGCGGCGTCGGCTACACCGAGCTGATCGACCGCCTCATCCAGGCGGCGCTGCGTCGGCCGACCGGCCTGCGCTAGCCCGCGGAGAGCGCTAGACGACCCCCACCGGGATCGTCTTCGCGACGGCGCCGGCGAGATCGGTGAGCGCACCGAGATCGCCGGCCCCGCCGACGACCTTCCTCGGCAGCGTCACCTCCACGAACGCCTCCCGCAGGGTGGTCGTGCAGCGGACGCTGCCGTCCGGCTGCCGCTCCGGCAGCCAGTCCACACCGTCGATCTCCACCGAGTCCGCGGCGGGGTTGTAGTGTTCGGAACCGGGCTTGATGATCTCGGGACGCTCCACCCCGCAGCGCAGGGCGATCGCTGGATCACCCCACACGGCGGTGAAGTCCGAGACGGGATCGGCGGTGCGCCGCTGCTTCCCGTCCACGGTCTTCGGCAGTTCCTCGTGCAGCGCCCGGCAGAGCCCGGCCGCCCGCGCCGACGGCGTGGGGACCGCAAGACCCTCCGCGCCGCCCGACGACGAGCAGCCGGCGGCCGCGCACAGCACGACGACAGCGGACAGGCCGAAGGGCCGGCGGAGGGAAGACTTCACCGGGCGAGCATACGGGGGACCTAGAGATGGACGACCGGGCAGGTCAGTGTGCGGGTGATGCCCTCCACTGCCTGGATCCTGGCCACCACCATGCGACCGAGCTCGTCCACCGTCTCGGCCTGGGCACGCACGATCACGTCGTACGGACCGGTCACGTCCTCGGCCTGGATCACCCCCGAGATCTTCGAGATGACTTCGGCCACGGTCGACGCCTTGCCGACCTCGGTCTGGATCAGGATGTACGCCTGTACCACGGAACCTCCAGGGCGGCTACGAGGATCATGTGGGGAGAAGAGACGCCACGGTACCGCGTCGCCGCACGGCGCGGGGAGACCCGCGCTGCTTGCGCGGCGCGGCGTATGTCACAACCGATACTCCTAGGAGGAGCTCAGTGAAAGGCACCGTGGGCGAGTTGGGGGAGTTCGGGCTCATCAGAGAGCTTACTTCCCGGCTCACCACCACCCCTGCGGTCCGGCTCGGGCCGGGTGACGACGCCGCGGTGGTGGCTGCGCCCGACCGGAGGGTCGTGGCCAGTACGGATGTGCTTCTGGAGGGGCGGCACTTCCGCCGCGACTGGTCGACCGCCTACGACGTCGGGCGCAAGGCCGCCGCGCAGAACCTCGCCGACATCGCGGCGATGGGCGCGGTGCCGACCGCGATCCTGCTCGGCCTGGTCGTCCCCGCCGAACTCCCCGCCACCTGGCCGACCGAGCTGATGGACGGCATCCGCGACGAGTGCCAGGTCGCCGGTGCGGCGGTCGTCGGCGGCGACGTGGTGCGCGGCGAGACCATCACCGTCGCCATCACGGCCCTCGGCGACCTGCGCAACCACGAGCCGGTCACCCGCTCCGGCGCACAGCCCGGGGACCTCGTCGCCGTCACCGGGTGGCTCGGCTGGTCCGCGGCCGGCCTCGCGGTGCTCGCCCGCGGCTTCCGCTCGCCCCGCGCCTTCGTCGAGGCCCACCGGCGCCCCGAACCGCCGTACCACGCGGGCCCCGCCGCGGCCGGCCTCGGCGCCACCGCCATGACGGACGTCAGCGACGGCCTGATCGCCGACCTCGGCCACATCGCGGAGGCCAGCAAGGTCCGCATCGACCTGCGCACGGCGGCCATCGACGTGCCGACCCAGATGTCCGACATCGGCCAGGCCGTCGGCGTCGACCCGCTGCAGTGGGTGCTGACCGGGGGAGAGGACCACGCGATCGTCGCGACCTTCCCGCCGGACGTGAAGCTGCCCGCCCGCTGGAAGGTCATCGGCGAGGTCGTCAGCCCCTCCGCCCTGCCCCAGGTCACGGTGGACGGGGCCCCGTGGGACAAGGCCGGCGGCTGGGACCACTTCGGGGAGCTGGAGCCGGGGGAGCAGCAGCACGGGGCGGGGCCCCACGGGCTGCACGGGGCGGGACCCCAGGGCCCGCACGGCGCGGGGCCGCACGGGCCGCACGGGGCGGCGCTGTAGATTCGGCCCCATGCCGATACCCCCACGCGTACTGACCGTCGCCGGATCCGACTCCGGCGGCGGTGCGGGCATCCAGGCCGACCTCAAGACCATGCTCGCCCTCGGCGTGCACGGCATGAGCGTGGTCACGGCCGTGACCGCACAGAACTCCCGCGGCGTGCAGGGGGCCTGGGAGCTGCCCGCGGAGGCCGTACGGGCCCAGTACCGCAGCGTCGTCGACGACATCGGCGTGCAGGCCGTGAAGACCGGCATGCTCGCCTCCGAAGAGCTCGTCCGCACCGTCGCCGAGCTCCTGGCGGGCACCGACGCCCCCGTGGTCGTGGACCCGGTGGGCATCTCCAAGCACGGCGACGCCCTGCTCGCCGCCTCCGCCCTGGACGCGGTCCGCACGAAGCTGCTGCCTGCGGCCACCGTCGCCACTCCCAACCTCGACGAGGTCGCCTGGCTCACGGGCCTGCGGGTGGACTCGGAGGCCGGCATGCGGCGCGCGGCGGACGCCGTGCTCGCCCACGGGCCCCGGTGGGCGCTCATCAAGGGCGGGCACCTGGAGGGCGACGCAGTGGACCTCCTCACGGACGGCGGGGAGGAGCACTGGCTGCGGGCCCCGCGCCACGACAACCGCCACACGCACGGGACGGGGTGCACGCTCGCAAGCGCCATCGCCTCCGGACTCGCCAAGGGGCACACCGTGCCGGAAGCCGTAGGGGCCGCCAAGGACTACGTCACCGGCGCCATCGCGGCCGGCTTCCCCCTGGGGGACGGCATCGGGCCGGTCGACCACGCGTGGCGGTGGCGCTCGTAGCGCGTGCCTCATGACGCCCGGGGCGCGACGAGCGGGCACGGCAAGAAGCCGGCCCACCGTGAGGTGGACCGGCTCTCAAGGCAACCAGATGGGCAGCGCCACGACGTGAACGTCACAGCGAGACCGGCTCGCCCCCGCTCGCGCGGGGGCACAGCACTCGCTTAGCGCGAGACCTTGTCGGCCTTGATGCACGAGGTGCAGACGTTGAGCCGCTTCGGCGTCCCACCGACCACAGCACGCACCCGCTGGATGTTGGGGTTCCAACGACGGGGGGTACGGCGGTGCGAGTGCGAAATAGCGTTGCCGAAGCCCGGCCCCTTGCCGCAGACGTCGCAGTTGGCAGCCACGGGTTACTCCAAAGACGGGTCACCCCCGCTCACGCGGAGACGACAGGCACGTACGGAAAATCCCTGCGTGCCGAAATCTGTAGTGACCGGCATTACCAGGGGGATGACCTGATTCTCATCAGGCAACCGGAGCAGCATACAACGGCCGCTCCCGTTCAACGAAACTACCATGGCTGCCCGGGCTGTGACCTGTCCGACCTGTCTGACCTGTCCGGCCCGTCCCGTCTCCCGGCCGTCCGCCCGCCCTCCCTCCGGGCCGTGCCCCGGGACTAGTCTGCGATCACCGCTCCACCGCCCCAGGGAGTCCGAGGAGGACCCACGTGCCGCACCCGCTGGACGCCTCCGCGGTACGCACCTGGTGCGCACTGGCCCTCGACGCGCTGGGGCGGGCCCGCGAAGAGATCGACGCCATCAACGTCTATCCCGTCCCGGACGGCGACACCGGCACGAACCTGTACCTGACCGCGGAGTCCGCCGCCCGCGCCGTCGACGCCGTCTTCGACGGCCACGCCACCACGGGCCCGGCCTCCCGCCCCACGCTCCCCGACGCCGCCCGCGCCATGGCCCACGGCGCCCTCATAGGCGCCCGCGGCAACTCCGGCACGATCCTGGCCCAGCTGCTGCGCGGCATGGCGGAGGTCCTGGCGGGGGGCGGAAAGCCGCGCCCCGCGCCCTCCCGCACGGGGCACCCCGCCGCCGACGCCGAGCTGCTGCGCCGCGCCCTGCGGCGCGCCGTGGACTCCGCCTACGAAGGCGTCGCCCGCCCCGTGGAGGGCACCATCCTCACCGTCGCCGCGGCCGCCGCCGACGCTGCCGCCGCCGCACGGGGCGACGGCGCCGCCGTGGCGCGCGCCGCGGACGAGGCGGCCCGCTCCGCCCTCGCGATGACCCCCGGCCAGCTGGACGCCCTCGGACGGGCCGGAGTCGTCGACGCCGGCGGCCTGGGCCTCGTGGAAGTGATCGGCGCGCTCGCCAGGACCCTGTCCGGAGAGACCCTCCCTCGCGCCACGCGCGCGTGGACGCGCCCCGCCCCCGTAC
>NZ_JBPQTS010000231.1:0-7960 GCF_051386455.1 Streptomyces sp. URMC 124 | reverse complement strand
CGCGCCGGAGGTCGCCCAGCCATGCGGATCGCCTACCTGCACTCTGGAAGCATTCCCTCCGTCTATGCCAACGGAGTGCACGTGATGCGGATGTGCGACGCGTTCACCGACGCCGGGCACGACACCGAGCTGTACGCGCTGCCGGGCACGGCCCCCGCGGAGGACGTCCACGCCTACTACGGCACCCGCAACCGCTTCCCCATTCGCACACTCCCCCTGCCCTCGGTACCGGGGATCGGCGTCTGGCTCCGCGCCCGCAGACTGCGCGCCGCGCTCCTGCGCCACGGCGTCCCCGACCTGCTCTACGGGCGCGACCTGCACGGCCTCGTCGCCGCCTCCGGGCTCGCGCCGCTCGTCTACGAGACCCACCTCCTGTGGCACAGCAGGGCCGTCCGCGCGGCCGAACGGCTGCTCTTCCGCAGCCCCGGCCTCACCCGCGTCGTCTTCGTCTCCCAGGCGCTCGCCGACGACTACCGCGCCGCCTTCCCCCGGCTCGGCGCGCGGCTCGGCGCCCGCCCCGGCACCGACCTCGTCACCGCCCACGACTGCGCCGACCCGGTGCCCGCGGACGGGCCCGTGGCGCAGCTCCCCGGCAGACCGGGAGCCGTCAAGGCCGGCTACGTGGGCCACCTCTACCCCGGCCGCGGCACCGACGTCATCCTCGCCCTCGCCGGCCGGCTGCCCGACGTCGACTTCCACCTGGTCGGCGGCACCGAGGAGGACCTGGCGCACTGGCAGAGCCGCAACACCCGCACCAACGTCTACTTCCACGGCCACCGCCCGCCCGCCGAACTGCCCCCGTACCACCGGGCCTTCGACATCGTCCTCGCGCCGTACCAGCAGCGCGTGGCCTGCGCCGGGGGCATCGGGGACATCGCCCGCTGGGTCTCCCCGATGAAACTCTTCGAGTACATGGCGTACGGCAAGGCGATCGTCGTCTCCGACCTGCCGGTGCTCAGGGAGGTCATGGCCGACGGGCGCACCTGCCTGATGCGCCCGCCCGCCGACGTCGCGGCGTGGGCGGACGCCGTCATGGCGCTCGCCGCCGACCCGGCCCGGCGGCAGGCCCTCGGGGAGGCGGCCCGGCGGCAGCTGCTGGAGCGCCACACGTGGCGGGCGCGCGCCGACCGCGTGCTGCCGCCCGGGGTCAGGGGGGCGCCGCGCGCCACCGGAGAAGCCGCGGGCCTGCCCGGAGAGGGGCGCTCGTAGTGCACGCCGTCGTGACCGGCGCGGCCGGATTCATCGGCTCCCACCTCTGCGCCCACCTCCTGGCCGCCGGCGACAGCGTCACCGGCGTCGACGCGCTCACCGACGCGTACGACCCGGCCCTCAAGGAGCGCAACCTCCGCGGCCCGATGAGCTCCCCGTCCTTCACCTTCCACCACGCCGACCTGCTGGACGCCCCGCTCGACCCGGTGCTCGACGGCGCCGACGTCGTCTACCACCTCGCCGCCCAGCCCGGCATCCGGCCCTCCTGGGGCCGCGAATTCGCCCTCTACGCCGACCGGAACGTCCTGGCCACCCAGGTGCTGCTCGAAGCCGTACGGCGGCGCCCGCCGGCCAAGTTCGTCCACGCGTCCAGCTCCTCCGTCTACGGCGACGCCCCGGCCTTCCCCACGGCCGAGACGACCTGCCCCCGGCCCGTCTCGCCCTACGGGGTGACCAAGCTCGCCGCCGAGCACCTGTGCGAGGTCTACCGCACGGCCTACGGGGTGCCCGCCGTCGCGCTGCGCCTGTTCACCGTCTACGGGCCCCGGCAGCGGCCCGACATGGCCTTCGCCCGCCTCCTGGCCGCGGCGCGGGGCGGCGCGCCGTTCCCGCTGTACGGCGACGGCGAGCAGACCCGCGACTTCACCTACGTGCGGGACGTCGTCACCGGCATGCGGGACGCGGCCCTGTCCGGCTTCACCGGAGTGGCCAACCTCGGCGGCGGCTCGCCCGTCTCCATGAAGCAGGCCATCGCCGCCGTGGAGAGCATCGCCGGGCCCGTCGCCGTGGTGCCGCGGCCGCCGGGCCCGGGCGACGCCCGGCACACCGGTGCCGACATCACGCTCGCCGCCCGCGCCTTCGGCTTCCGTCCGCGAACGGCGCTGCACGAGGGGATCGCGGCCATGGCCGGCGCCCGGGAGCACCGGGACGGGGCGCCGTGAGCGGGCCGTCCGCCGGGCCGCCTCCGGGGGCCGCGGCCGGGCCCGCCGCCCTCCACACCGTCGAACCCGGCCCGTACGGCATCCCCGTCTCGCTGCGGCACGTCCTCGACGGCGCCCTGGTGGCGGTCAAGGGCGGACTGTGCCACGTCGGCGCGCTGGGGACGATCCGGCGGGAGACGGCCCGCGCCGTGGCCGCCGCCCTGCCGGCGGCCGAGGCGTCGCGGGTCTCGGGGGCGCTGGAGAACGCCCACCACCACGCGGACACCTCGCAGATCGCGGCCGTCCGCACCGACCTGGAGACCCGCCTGCGGCCCTTCTCCCGCACCGTCCTGCACGACGTGGCCAGGGCCCTGGAACCGCAAGGCGCGCGGCTCTACCTCAGCGGGCACCTCGGCATCCGCATCATGCCGCCGGAGCGGACGGTAGCCGCCGGGGGAGCGGACCGGGAGGAAGAACTGTCCGGTCTGGAAGGCTTCCTGACGCCACGTGACGCTCACATTGACTCCTGGTTCAACACCGCCGTCAACTCCGTCAACCTCTGGATGGCCGTCGGCCCGGTCCGCAGCGGCAACGGGCTGCTGTTCTACCCCGAGGCCTACCGGCGCCCGCTGCGCCACGACGGCCACACGCTGGTGCCCGGCCAGCGGACCGGCGCACCGGTCGACGTCGAGCTGGAGCCCGGTGACATCCTGCTCTTCGCCGGCGACCACCTGCACGCCTCCCAGCCCAACAGCACGGACCAGACCCGCTTCGTCATCACGAAGCGGCTGTGCGTGGGGCCGCCGCGCTACCCGTCCCGGGCAACGGGCTGGGTCCCGTACGAGGATCCCCGCCTCTGGGGGACGCGCTGGGAGCGCTGGGCGACGTGGCGCTCGCGCCTGACGCCGGGGGGAGTCGGGGACGTGCTGAGGACGGCGCGGCGCGGCCTGCCCGGCGCGCGGTGAGCCTCGCCTCCCGTGCCGCGGACACCCGTTCGCGCCGCGTCGGCGGGACGCAGCCACAAGCAGCGGCCCGGCGCTGCCGGACCGGCCTCACGCCTCGCCCCGGGCGATCGCCGCGCACTGGTGCAGCAGCCTCGTCCCGTGGTCCGTCAGGCCCGCCCGGTGCGCGCTGAGGGACGTCACCGCAGTGGCCAGGTCCGTCAGCAGGCGGTCGTGCCGGGCGCGTACCGCTGCCGCCGCCGCGGGCGCCCCGGCGGGGAGCGCGCCGCCGTCCGCCGCCCGCCGGTGGAGGAGGACGCACCGGGCCAGGACGACCGTCTGCTGGAACAGGCCGCTGAGCGGGCGCGGATCGGAGCGCAGGGGCGTGGCGAGGGGACCCGCCGCGTCGTCGGCCGCGGGCCGCAGGAACGGCGCCCGCACCCCGGCGACGTTGCAGCGGTTGTGCGTGCCCTCGTGGACCAGCGCCTCGGCCAGCCGGGCCGGACCGGGCAGCCCCGAGCGGGCTGCCGAGAGCCGCCTGCGGTTGATCAGGACCGCGCCGTGGACGGTGAAGTCGGTGAACCCGTCGATCGCCATGCCATCCAGCAGGGCCACCTGGCGCACCACGGTGCGCAGTTCGCCCAGCATCCCGGGCCACGCGCCCTGCAGCAGCCGCACGGCCGCCTCCAGGGCCTCCCGGTCGGCGGCCCGCCACGGGCCGAGCGCGGCCGTGACCGGCTGGCCGTCGGCCCCGGACCGGGGCGGCAGCTGGGCCAGGGCGCGCCGCAGGCTGCGCAGCAGGTGGGGGTGGTCCGCCGGGCCGGCGAGCTCGACCGGCCACGCGGCGGGCCCGGTCGCGGCGGGCGCGGGCGGCCCGGCCCAGTCGCTCCCCGGTACCGGCACCGGCGTCGGTACCGAGGCAGGCGCCGTATCCGTATTCGCAGCCGCACCCGCACCCGCACCCGCACCCGCGTCCACATTCGCAGCCGCACCCGCAGCCACGCGCCGCGCCGCGGCCTGCGCCCGGTGCGCGGCCTCCACGGCAGCCGGGTGCAGGGGCAGGGGCGGCAGCCCCGCGCCCTTCGCCACCGCCGCCAGCACCCGCTGCAGCGCCTGCTGGTCGGCCTGCGCCGTCGTGAGGTCCGGCTCCACGTCCACGCGGTCCCCTCCTCCTGCCGCCTCGCCCCGCCGCCTCGCCGTCGTCGCGCGGAGCGGCCGACCGGGCCCGTGCCCGGTCGCCCGCCGGAGTGCGGTCCGCGCCAGTGCGGCCGGGCTACTCCTCGAACGGTATGTCGACCATGAGGGCGAGTTCGGGGAGCTCCTCGGCCGGGACTTCCTGGACTTCTGTGATGTCCTGGGGCATTTCCGCTCCTTCGGCGGTGAGGGGTCTTGCGTTCGGCGAGGCGTCGGAGCGAGCACCGGCGCACCCGGCTGTCATGGTGCCCGCGGAATACGGTGATCGCCATGGTGGAACGGGCCGTTGCGATCGGCTCCCGGCCACTCGCCGGGCGGCGGCGTCCGCGTATCCACGGCGGATTTGGCTCAAAGGGCGTCCCTCTCCGCGCCCCGCGCGGGCTTGCGGGCCAGCAGCGAGAACGAAAGCGGAACGGCGGGGAGGTCCGCGGGAAGGTGCCACCAGCCGTCGTCGCGCTCCTCCAGGAAGGGGAACATCGGCCAGGCCACGAACGGCCACTCGTGCAGGAACTCGAGGGCGAGCCCCGCTTCCAGCAGCGCGTTCACGACGTCCCCCAGGGCGTGCCCCCAGGAGTACTCCCAGCCGTCCGCCTCGGCCTCCGGCACCGCCAGCGGGCTGCGGTAGCGCCAGCGCAACGGCTCCTCGGCGCCGAAGTACGGGTAGCGGACGGTGAGTTCCCGGCCGTCCGTGCGGTTGTCGAAGAGCCAGGCCGTGGGGTGGGACTCGAAGAGGTAGAACCGGCCGCCCGGCGCCGTGAACCGCGCGACCACCGCCGCCCACCGGCGCAGGTCCGGCAGCCACCCGAGCACCCCGTGCGAGGTGTAGACGAGGTCGAAGGTCTCGTCCAGGTGCCGGGGCAGGTCGTAGACGCCGGCGCACAGGAACCGGGCCGACGGGGCGACGTCGCGGGCCAGGTCGCGCGCGGTCGCCGTCCCCTCGGCCGAGAAGTCGACGCCGGTCACGCGCGCCCCCAGCCGGGCCCAGGAGAGGGTGTCCAGCCCGACGTGGCTCTGCAGGTGCAGCAGGGAAAGGCCCGACACGTCGCCCACCTCGTCCGCCTCCAGCCGGCGGATCCGTGTGCCGCCGCGGCGGAAGTCGTCCAGGCCGTAGTAGGCGGAGGCGGCCTTCAGGGGCGTCCAGGCCTCCCACTGCCGCCGGTTCTCCGCCATGTACGCCTCGGGGTCCATGACCGCCTTCCCTTCCCCCGGCTCACTCCGGGCGTTCGTAGACGGAGACGTGGTAGGCGCTGGCCGAGGTGAACGGCGCGCCCGCCCAGTCCCCCCGGCGCTCGCGCAGCCGCAGCCCCGCGAGCCGCGCCATCAGGTCCAGCTCGCCCGGCGCCGCGTACCGGAACGACACGGTCGTACGGTGCATGCCGAGGCCGCCCTGCCCCTTGTCGAGCACGACGTAGTGGGAGCGGTAGCGCTGCGCCGCCCGGTCGGTCTCGCGGAAGCGCAGGACGACCTCGCCGTCCGCGGTCGGCAGCACCTGGCCGCCCGTGGAGCGGTCGTCCGTGAGGGCCTCGGGCACGTGCGCGTCGAGGACGAAGAGGCCGCCGGGGCGCAGCCGCCGGGCCACGCCCGCGAAGCAGTCCACCTGGGCGTCCTGGGTGGGCAGTTCGGCGAAGGTGCCGCTGACGACGTAGACGAGCGCGTACGCCTCCGAGGCGTTCGTGCCGGCGCCGGTGCCGGCGCCGGTGCCGGCGTCGGTGCAGGCGTCGGTGCCTGCCGCGCCGAAGTCCCCCATCGTCACCGGGATCTTCTCGCCGCCGGGCTTGGCGCGCAGCTGCTCCACCATGGCCGGGGAGGCGTCGATGCCGTGGACCTCCACGCCGCGGGCCGCGAGCGGCACCGCGATCCGGCCGGTGCCGATGCCGAGTTCCAGGGCGGGCCCCGGCCCGGCCGCCTCGGCGAGCCCGGCGAGGGCCTCGACGGTGGCCGCGGTGGTGCCGGACGCGGCGAACCAGGAGTCGTAGCGGGCGGCGAAGGCGGTGTAGTCCGGCGGACCGGAAGTCATGGGTCGAGCCCTTTCTCGCGGTCGGCGGGCCGGTGGGCGGCCGGCCGAGGGTCAGCCGAAGGGATGGGGGAGTGCGCCGGGCATCCGGCTGTCGTCGGCGGGCAGGGGCCGGGCGCCCGGGGCGATCACCCGCACCACGCGGACGCCTTCCGCCCGCACGCCGGGCGTGTCGGTGTCCACGAGCAGCACGTCGCCACCGGTGTGCGCGGCGAGCGCGGCGACTCCGCCGGACGGCCCGGGGGGCCGCCTGCCGCGGCCGTCCGGCCCGCACGGGCCCGCACCGGCGTCCGCAGGGCTGCTACCGGTCCGGTCCGTCGGCCCGTCCGGCCGCACCCCGGACGCGCCCCGCCGGGGCCATCGCTCCGAGGCGCCTCCGGGCGCGCCTGCCGGGTCGTCCCGCCGGGCCCCCGGCCCCTTTGGTGCCGTGTCCGCGCCCCTTCCCCGCCCCGTCCAGTGACCGAGCGCGTCCTGGCCGTGGAAGGCCCACAGGGCGTGTTCCAGGGCCGTGCGGGGCGGGGTGCCGGCGGTCCAGCCCTCCCAGGTGCGCAGGGCCACGGGGCTGGTCATGCTCCAGCGCACCATCAGGGCTTCGTAGGCCGCCTTGGCCACCGCCGCCGCGCGCTCGCCCTCCTGCGCGCAGCGGGCGCCGAAGCTCTGCCCGGGCCGGCCGGCGGGCCCGCCGTGGACGCAGACCACGGCGCACTCCGTGCCGGCGGGGGAGGGCAGCGTCAGGAGCGCGGCCCGCAGGCCCAGGGCGGTGAGCAGGGACCGCAAGGGCTCCGGCAGCAGGCCGTCCGCGGGGGCGGCCCCCGGAGCGGGCGCGCCCGGCCCGTACCAGCTGCGCCGGATCACGTCCCGTTCGAGGAGCTCGAGGGCGGCGTGGGCGGCCGCGGCCGCCCGGTCCGGGCGGGCCCCCAGGCCCGTCGACCCCGCCCCCGACGTCGCGCCGCAGCCGGGCGGAGGACGGTGCTGGAGGAACACCTCGCAGGCCGGTACGAGGACTTCGTCGCCGGTGAGCGCGGAGCGGGCCGGCACCCACAGCTGGCGCACCGCGCGGGCGGCCGTCCCGCCCGTGCCGTCGCCGAGCTCCGCCGGGTCCAGGGCGGGCGCCCCGCGCCGCCGCCAGCCGTCGTGGTCGCCCACCCAGCGCGCCGCGCTCTCCACCGCCCGCCCGGCCAGCACGTTGCCCATGCGCTCCAGCAACTCGCCCCGGGCGCGCAGCGCGACGTCGGCGCGGTCGTCGCCCGCGGCGCTGCCGATGAGGACCCGGCCCGCACCGCTCGCGCTCGTCCGCCCGAACTCCGCCGACCGCGCGGCCGTACGCGCGAAGAGCACGCCCGGGCCCTCGGCGAACGGGGCGAACACCTCGGGCCGCCAGCGCTGCGCACGGCCGGAGCCGTCCGGGGACGGCGCCTCTCCCGGGGCGTCCGGGTGCGGTGTGGTCATCGCCCCCGATTGGACCAAAGGCGCAGCGTCAGCACAACGGCACGCGGCGCGACCGCCGCCGCGTCGGCCAATTCCGGCCGCCCGCGGCGCGGTTGACAATTCCGTGCGATCCGGCACGGTGGCCACGGCGCACGGGCCGCCGGGCCCCGCACCGTCCCGCCACCCCCGCGAGGAGGCCGCGACCCATGACACCCGACCGTGCCGTCGCGGTGGTCGAGCAGGGGGGAAGCGGG
>NZ_JBPQTS010000230.1:0-8021 GCF_051386455.1 Streptomyces sp. URMC 124 | reverse complement strand
GCAAGCCCCCGTTGTGTAGCGGCCTAGCACGCCGCCCTCTCAAGGCGGTAGCGCCGGTTCGAATCCGGTCGGGGGTACAGATTTCCACTCAGGGGGACCTGGAGGAGATCGCTAGGGCCCCCGTTGTGTAGCGGCCTAGCACGCCGCCCTCTCAAGGCGGTAGCGCCGGTTCGAATCCGGTCGGGGGTACTGGTTATAAAACCACCATGGGCTATGGTGTAATTGGCAGCACGAGTGATTCTGGTTCATTTAGTCTAGGTTCGAGTCCTGGTAGCCCAGCGCAGATTGCTTTTTGAGTCTGCAGAGCAAAACAAAAGCAAGCCCCCGTTGTGTAGCGGCCTAGCACGCCGCCCTCTCAAGGCGGTAGCGCCGGTTCGAATCCGGTCGGGGGTACCACAGAGAGAATGCCTCCCGCATAGGCGGGGGGCATTTTTTCATGCGGCCTTCCCCGCGCCCCGGCCCGGCCCGATAATCCCCTCATGGCCCATCCTCGCGGCGGCCGCTGCCGGCCCCGCCGCGTCACGAAGCCCTGCCCGCCGCGGAGTTCGGCCTCCGGCGGGGCGCCGGAGTTGCGTCAGCACGACGTCCGCCGCCGCGAGCCCGCCGCGCTGGACGCCCTCGCAGCGGCCCATTCCAGGAGCGTCGAAGTGGATCCTCTCGTCCGCACGGCCGAACTGACCGTCGTCGCCACCGTCAGCCCGCCGGGCCTGCGGATCGCAGGGGTGGTCGACGCCGGCTCGCACCGCCACCTCAGGGACGCCCTGCAGTCCGTCGCCTCCGTCCGCGGGGACCTGTGCCTGGAAATGTCCCGGGTGGAGTTCCTGGACCTCGCGGGGCTGCGGCTGCTCATGACCTTCGCCCGGGCCCGCGCCGCCCGCCACTGCACCGTGGAGCTGGCCGGGATGCCGCCCCACCTGCTGCAGGTCATCACCCTCATCGGGTGGGACACCACGCCCGGCCTGCGGCTGGGGGCCGCGCATGGCTGCTGAGCGCCCCGGCCCGGCCGGATTCGTCCACCACGCCGGCCTGTACGGCTCCGACGCGGAGTTCCTGGCGATGGCGGTGCCCTTCGCCGAGGACGGATTCGCCGCGGGCGAGCCCGTTCTCGCCGCCACCACGCCCGCCAACATCGAGCTGCTCCGCGAAGCCCTGGGGGAGAGCGCCCACCACCTCGACACCGCCGAGACCGCCTACTTCGGCCGCCGCCCCGTCGAGCGGGTGTCCGCCTTCCTGCGCTACCACGGGCGCCGCGCCCGCCCCGGGCGGCGCACGCGCATCATCGCCGAGCCGGTGTGGGGCGGCCGGTCCGCCCGCCAGACCGCCGAGTGGAAGCGCATGGAGTCCGGGCTCAACGTGCTCCTCGCGGACCTGCCGGTGTGGATGATCTGCCCGTACGACACCCGCGTCGTCCCCGAGGACGTGGCCGAGGCCGCCGTGGCCACCCACCCCGTGCGCATGGACGGCCGGCAGCAGACGCCCTGCGCCGGCTACACCGACCCCGCGGTCTACGCCGCCGCCGTGCGGGGCCCCGCCCCGCGCCCGCCCTCCTCCGCGCGCAGCACGGGGCCCACGGCCGACGCCCCGGAGCTGCGCCGCCTCGGCCGCGAACGGGCCGCGGGCGCCGGCCTGACCGGCGACCGGCTCGCCCTCGCCGAACTGGCCGTGCACGAGGCCGCCGCCTACCTCCTCGCCCCGGAGGGCGCCCGCGTCACGCTGCGGGCCTGGGAGGAGCCCGGGGCCGTGGTGTACGAGCTGCGGCGCACGGGGCCCGACGGCGCCGCCGTGCCGCCGTTCGCGGGATACCGCCCGCCCGCGCCGTCCGGCGACGCGCAGGGGCCCGAGGACGGCCTGTGGCTCGCCCGCAGCCTCGCGGACTTCCTGGAAGTGAGCACACGGGGCCCGGAGACCGTCCTGACGCTGCGCGTGGCGGGCCAGGGGGATGCGGAAAGGCTGTGAGCGAGGCGGGCGGGGTGAGCGAGGCGCGCGGGGCGTGGGCGAGGCACCCGGGGTGAGCGAGGCGCGCGGGGTGTGGGCGAGGCGCCCGAGATGACTGAGGCGCCCCAAGCCGGGGCCCCGTGCCTCAGGCCTGCTCGCCGCCGGTGAAGCGCCGGGCGGACTCCTCGGCGTGCGCCAGGCGGCGCAGGCTCAGCAGCACGGGCTCGTACAGGACGGTCAGCGCGACGGCCGCCTCGACCTGCGCGGCCGGCGTGGGCTCCTCCTCGATCAGGTCCAGGTCCGAAACCGCCAGCCGGGCCGCGAGCTGCCCGTACGGCAGCAGCTGGGCCACGCCGCACGGATACCCGAGGCGCCTCAGCGCGGCGACCGCCGTCACCAGCTTGCGGTAGGCGGGGGACAGCTCCCCGAGCTCCTGGTCGTACCGCCAGCCGAGGTGCTGCAGCAACGCGTTCACGGTGCGGAAGGCCGCTTCGGTCGCTTGGTCGTCCTCTTCGTCCGGGGGGTTCTTCTGGCCGTGCGCCAGCGCCCACGTGGCCGCGCCGAGTCTCCAGTGGTGGTCCAGGGAGTCGTCCTCGGCGGCGGCGATCACCTCGCGCGCGGTGGCCACGGGCACCTTTCCCAGCTGAATCAGGGCGCGCACCAGGCGCAGCCGGCGCACGTGCTCGTCGCCGTACTCGGCCTGGGTGGCGGAGACCCTGCGGCCGGGCTGGAGCAGCCCCTCGCGCAAGTAGTACTTGATCGTCGCGGTGGACACCCCGCTGCGTTCGCTCAGTTCCGCCAGTCGCATGCCGCTTGCGCCTTTCCTTGGGGAGTGGCACTATCCAAGCATGGATAGCGGCGCTATCCAATCGTTGTTCACGGCGAACGGGGGGAGCACTCATGCGTGCACGACTGGAACCGGGACGGGTCACCGCGGCGGCCGAAGGGGACGTGGTCGTCTTCATGCTCGGCATGCGGATCAACAAGTGGCGGGCGGTGCGCCACTGGCTGCCCGTCCTCACGGCGATGCCGCGCATGCTCAAGGAGCTCTCGCAGGACCCGGACAGCGGTCTGCTGGGCTACCGGGGGCTGGCGAGCAGCCTGGGGGACCGGACCATCGTCCAGTACTGGGAATCGCGCGAGAAGCTGCTCGCCTATGCGGCCGACCAGAGCAAGGAGCACCGCCCCGCGTGGGCGGCGTTCAACCGCCGTGCGCGGGGCAGCGAGGGAAGCGTCGGCATCTGGCACGAGACGTACGTGGTGCCCGCCGGTTCGTACGAATCGATCTACGCGGGCATGCCGCAGTACGGGCTGGGCGCGGCCTACGGCACGGTGCCGGTGGCGCGCCGCGGGGAGCGCGCGGCGCAGCGCTTCGCGAGCGCGTAGGGAAACCGCATGAAGCGGGGCATGGGGCCCGGGCCCCATGCGCCGCTTCGTCGTCCTGTCGTGCCGTGCCTGCTCAGCCGTTGCGGCGCAGCGCCTCCGTGAGGCGCACCGCGGCGTCGAGCACGGCCTGGGCGTGCATGCGGCCCGGGTGGCGCGTCAGGCGCTCGATCGGTCCGGAGACCGAGACGGCGGCGACCACGCGGTTGGAGGGGCCGCGCACGGGCGCGGAGACGGAGGCGACACCCGGCTCCCGCTCGCCGATCGACTGCGCCCAGCCCCGGCGCCGCACGCCCGAGAGCGCCGTCGCCGTGAAGCGGGCCCCCTGCAGGCCGCGGTGCAGTCGCTCCGGCTCCTCCCAGGCCATCAGCACCTGGGCGGCCGAGCCGGCCTTCATGGGCAGCGTCGAGCCCACCGGCACCGTGTCCCGCAGACCGGACAGGCGCTCCGCCGCGGCCACGCAGATGCGCATGTCGCCCTGGCGGCGGTAGAGCTGCGCGCTCTCGCCCGTGACGTCCCGCAGGTGGGTGAGCACGGGGCCCGCCGTGGCCAGCAGTCTGTCCTCGCCGGCCGCGGCCGCCAGCTCGCTCAGCCGCGGGCCGAGGATGAACCGGCCCTGCATGTCCCTCGCCACCATGCGGTGGTGCTCCAGGGCCACCGCGAGCCGGTGCGCCGTCGGGCGGGCCAGGCCCGTGGCGGTGACGAGCCCGGCCAGGGTCGCCGGCCCGGACTCCAGCGCGCTCAGCACCAGAGCCGCCTTGTCGAGTACTCCCACGCCGCTCGAGGCGCTACCGGTGTTGTCCATGCAACGATACTTGCGTCTCACACTGTGAAACGCAAGTTCAAATTTCCCGGAGACGCGCCAACCTGGATGGAGAGCACCCACAGGCACACGAATGTGACCGGCGACGACGCCGGCCGGAGGGACAGCGATGGGACGCACACTCGCGGAGAAGGTCTGGGACGACCATGTCGTCAGGCGCGCCGAGGGCGAGCCCGACCTCCTCTACATCGACCTGCACCTGCTGCACGAGGTCACCAGCCCGCAGGCCTTCGACGGGCTCCGCAAGGCCGGCCGCCCCGTGCGGCGCCTGGACCTCACCATCGCCACCGAGGACCACAACACCCCGACCCTCGACATCGACAAGCCCATCGCCGACCCGGTCTCGCGCACCCAGCTGGAGACGCTGCGCAAGAACTGCGCCGACTTCGGCGTCCGGCTGCACCCGCTGGGCGACGTGGAGCAGGGCGTCGTCCACGTGGTGGGACCGCAGCTGGGACTGACCCAGCCCGGCACCACCGTGGTCTGCGGCGACAGCCACACCTCCACCCACGGCGCGTTCGGCGCGCTCGCGTTCGGTATCGGCACCAGCCAGGTCGAGCACGTCCTCGCCACCCAGACGCTGCCGCTGGCCCCGTTCCGCACCATGGCGGTGACCGTCGACGGCGAGCTGCCCGAGGGCGTCACCGCCAAGGACCTGATCCTCGCCGTCATCGCCCGCATCGGCACCGGCGGCGGCCAGGGATACGTCATCGAATACCGCGGCACGGCCATCGAGAAGCTCTCGATGGAGGCCCGCATGACCGTGTGCAACATGTCCATCGAGGCGGGCGCCCGGGCCGGCATGATCGCACCCGACGACACCACGTTCGCCTACCTCGAAGGCCGGCCCCACGCCCCCCGCGGGGCCGACTGGGACGACGCCGTCGCGTACTGGCGCACCCTGCGCACCGACGACGACGCCGTCTTCGACCACGAGGTCGTCATCGACGCCTCCGCGCTCTCCCCGTTCGTCACCTGGGGCACCAACCCGGGGCAGGGAGCGCCCCTGTCGGCGGCCGTTCCCGACCCGGCCTCCTACGCCGACCCCTCCGACCGTCTCGCTGCCGAAAAGGCCCTGGAGTACATGGGGTTGACGGCGGGTCAGCCGCTGCGCGACATCCGCGTGGACACCGTGTTCGTGGGCTCGTGCACCAACGGCCGGATCGAGGACCTGCGCTCCGCGGCGGCCGTCCTGGAAGGCCGCCGGATCGCCGACGGCATCCGCATGCTGGTCGTCCCCGGCTCCGTCCGGGTGGCCCTGCAGGCCGTCGACGAGGGACTGGACAAGGTCTTCACGGCGGCCGGTGCCGAGTGGCGCCACGCGGGCTGTTCGATGTGCCTCGGCATGAACCCCGACCAACTGGCGCCGGGGGAGAGGTCCGCATCGACCTCCAACCGCAACTTCGAGGGCAGGCAGGGCAAGGGCGGCCGCACGCACCTGGTCTCGCCCCAGGTGGCCGCCGCCACCGCCGTGGTGGGCCGGCTGGCCTCCCCGGCCGACCTGCCCGGCCCGGCCGGCGCGTCCGACGTCCGTACTCCCCTGGGGGCCTGAACAGCCATGGAAGCTTTCACCACGCACACCGGCCGAGCCGTACCGCTGCGCCGCAGCAATGTCGACACGGACCAGATCATCCCCGCGCACTGGCTCAAGAAGGTCACCCGCGACGGCTTCGAGGACGGGCTGTTCGAGGCCTGGCGCAAGGACCCCGAGTTCGTGCTGAACCGTCCCGAGCGCCGGGGGGCCAGCGTCCTGGTGGCCGGTCCGGACTTCGGCACCGGCTCCTCCCGCGAGCACGCGGTCTGGGCGCTGCAGAACTATGGCTTCAAAGCGGTCGTCTCTTCGCGTTTCGCCGACATCTTCCGTGGCAACTCGCTCAAGAACGGACTGCTCACCGTCGTCCTGCCGCAGGAGACCGTCGACGCCCTCTGGGAGCTGACCGAGGCCGACCCGGCCGTCGAGGTCACCGTCGACCTCGTGGCGCGCCAGGTCCGGGCCGGCGCCATCACGGCTGATTTCGACCTTGACGAGAACGCCCGCTGGCGCCTCCTGGAGGGGCTCGACGACATCGGCCTGACCCTCCGGCACGAGCCCGACATCGCCGCCTTCGAGGCCGGAAGGCCTGCTTTCAAGCCCTCCACGGCCCGGAGCTGACACGGATTTCGCGCCCCTGCGGGCGGCCGGAGCGGCTCCGGGGGGACCCCGGATTTTCGCTGCTCACCAAGGGTTTGGCATGATGCGCCCCCTGTCTTCGGACAGGGGGCGCATCGCTCTGTTGAGGCCCTGTGAAGCGACAACTCGCCTCAGATGGCACAATCGGTGCATGGAACGCGACAGCCAACTCGAGCTATACCGGCTCGTCGCGGACCGACTCAAGGAAGCGCACTCCCGGGTGCGCGCACTGCAAGTCCCGGAGGGCGTACGGATGGCGCTGTCCCGGAAGCTGCTGGCCATCACGGCCGCGGCGAAGCACGATCTCTCAGGCGCCGCAATGCGTCTGGACCGGCTGATGAACGACCTCGACGAGGGCCGTTTCCCCGAAGAGCCCGACCGTGACGGAACTCCGTGATGGTCGAGTTCGTTGCGGCACAAGGGTGATTAGACCGTTTCGTGTTTGATTTGCGGTATATATCTGCCTAACGTGCGAAAAGGCTGGAGCGCATTCGTTCCAGCAATGTCTCCGAAGGGGAAGACGTGAACAAGGCGCAGCTCGTTGAAGCGATTGCCGACAAGCTCGGCGGCCGTCAGCAGGCCGCAGACGCCGTCGACGCGGTGCTCGACGCGATCGTTCGTGCAGTCGTCGCGGGTGACCGGGTCTCGGTCACCGGCTTCGGTTCGTTCGAGAAGGTCGACCGCCCGGCCCGTTACGCCCGCAACCCGCAGACGGGTGAGCGCGTGCGGGTCAAGAAGACCTCGGTGCCGCGCTTCCGCGCGGGTCAGGGCTTCAAGGACCTGGTGAGCGGCTCGAAGAAGCTGCCGAAGGGCGGCGAGGTCGCCGTCAAGAAGGCGCCCAAGGGCAGCCTTTCGGGCGGCAAGGCCACCGTCAAGGCCGCGGCCAAGAAGGCCACCGCCAAGAAGACGACGGCGAAGAAGGCCACCACGGCCACCACCGCCAAGAAGGCCGCCGCGAAGAAGACCACGCCGGCGAAGAAGACCACCACGGCCGCCGCGAAGAAGACCACGGCGAAGAAGACGACGGCGAAGAAGGCCACCACGGCCGCCACCGCCAAGAAGACCGTCGCCAAGAAGGCCGCCCCGGCGAAGAAGGCCACCACGGCCGCCACCGCCAAGAAGGCCGCCGCGAAGAAGACCGCGCCCGCCAAGAAGGCCACGGCCACCAAGGCCACGACGCGCAAGACCACCGCGCGCAAGACCACCGCCAAGAAGACCGCCGCCAAGAAGTAAGGCAGCGAACGGCCTCACGCGCCGGGCCGGGCTCCCCTCGGGGAGCCCGGCCCGCGGTGTGTCTGCGTGCCGCTCGGTCTGCGTGCCGCTCGGTCAGAGCGTCTGAAGCGTCACCAGCGTGATGCGGCGGCCCTCCGGGGCCCCCTCGGCGCCCGTGGCCGCCTCCGTGCACTCGATGCGCACGCGCTGGCCCGGCCGCAGCAGGCGCAGCCCCCCCGCGTCGAAAGCCGCTGCGTCGAAGGGCAGCGGGGTGCCGTCGTCCAGGAGCACGCTCCCGGAGCGCGTCCGGGAGTCGAAGGTGTAAGCGGTGGCCTGCATGTCAGCAGCCTAGTCGGCGCGCGGGGCGGAGCGTTCCGCCGCGGCCGCCCCGTACTGCTGCGCACCGCCCGCACGGGGCGGTCACGGGCGCCGAGGGGGCCCCGGAGGGCCGCCGCATCACGCTGGTGACGCTTCAGACGCTCTGACCGAGCGGCACGC
>NZ_JBPQTS010000229.1:0-8069 GCF_051386455.1 Streptomyces sp. URMC 124 | reverse complement strand
CGCCCCCGACTGGTCCACCCCCCTCCCCCCGCATCACGCCGAGCGCTTCGGGCGGATCGTTGCTGCTGAGCTGCGCGGGGATCTGGTGGGGGCGGCGCTCGCGGCGCGGGAGCTGGAAGGGGTGCTCGACCGGGAGTACGGGCCGTTGCATCCGCACACCGTCGGCGTGCTGGGCACGCGGGCCTGGCTCGCGCTGCTGCTGCAGGAGGACTGGGCCGCGATCATGCGGCTGCACCTGCGGTCGGCCGAGCGCCGCCACAACGCCCAGGCGCCCGCCGAGGAGACCCGGCGCATCCTGCGCAACGCGCGGGCCGTGTGGTGGCGGCTCGCCGCCGTCGACCGGGCCGAGGCGGACGAGATCCAGCCGGAGCTGCAGCGCGTATCCGACCTGGTCGAGGGCGTCCTTCCGGAATAATCGCGATCATGCTGCCGCCCCCACCGCTGCCCGGCTCGTACGAAAGCGGTCCCCACGGACTGCACCGGCGTCTGCTGCCGGACGTGATGGCGGCGGGCTCCGCGTATCCGCTCCTCCTCAGCGGCTCCTACGCCCGGGAGGCGCACGGTCTCCTTCCTCCGGGGGCCGTCCGCAGGGACACCGGGCTGGAGCTGATCACCGAGGCCCCCGACGCCATGGACGAGCTCGTGTCCTGCCTCTGCGCCGGGTTGCGCGAGCGTGGCTGGCAGGCCGAACCGCGCGAGGCCGGACTCGTCGTCACCGACGCGGCGACCGGTGAGCACTGCGCGGTCGCGCTCCGCCAGGAGACCCTGTCGCGGCCCCCGGTGCTGGGTTCGTACGGGGCCGTGCCCGCCGTCGAGGACGTGGTCGGCATGGCCGTGCGCGACCTCGCGGACCTCGGGCTCGCCCGTGACCTCGTCGACGTGCGGGCCGCATCCGCCGACTGGTCGCACATCGAGCTGGAGGAACTCGGCCGCCGCCACGCCGGCCCGGGCGCCGCCGCCTTCGACCTCACCGACCTCCAGGCCCGGCTCGCCGGCGCCGAGTGGATCGCCGACTCGGAGTTCGCCGCGTACGGGCTCGACGACACCGACCGTGCGGAGCTGCTGCGCTGGGCCGAGGCCTGGGTGGACGACATCGCGGAGCGGCTGATGGAGGAAGCCCCGTACGAGGACGAGGACGAGGAGGACGAGGCTGACGACGGTGACGGTGACGGCGACGGCGAAGAGAGTTGATCATCCGTCTTGACCTCAACTTTGCTTGAGGTTCCATCCTTGAGTCATCGCCTCAGCAGGGCCTCGGCCAGGGATGGATGGAACGACGATGACGGACACAACTGCTCCGAGCACGCCGGTGATCGACCGGCGCCGCATGAGACTCGTCATGACCGGGCTGATGCTCGGCCTGTTCATGTCGGCGCTCGACCAGACCATCATCTCCGCGGCGCTGCGCACCATCGCCGACGACCTCAACGGCCTCTCGCAGCAGGCCTGGGCCAACACCTCGTACATGATCACCTCGGTGATCACCACGGCCCTCTACGGCAAGCTCTCCGACATCTACGGGCGCCGGCCGCTCTACGTCATCGCCGTGGCCGTCTTCGTCGTCGGCTCGGTGCTGTGCGGACTCGCCCAGTCCATGGTGATGCTGGCGGTGTTCCGGGGCATCCAGGGGCTCGGCGCGGGCGGCCTGATGAGCCTCGCGTTCGCCATCCTGGCCGACCTGCTGCCGCCCGCCGAACGCGGCCGCTACCAGGCCTGGTTCGGTGCCGTCTTCGGCGTCTCGGCCGTGGTCGGACCGGTCGTCGGCGGGTTCTTCGCCGGGCTGGACAGCTTCGCCGGTGCCGCCGGCTGGCGCTGGGCCTTCTTCATCAACGTGCCGATCGGGGTCGCCGCCGTCCTGATCGTCCTCAGCCAGGTGCGCATCCAGAACGACCGCTCCTCCGACAAGCCCGACATCGCCGGCGTCATCACGCTCGTCCTCTTCCTCGTGCCCGTGCTCTTCGCCGTCGAGGAAGGGTCCAAGTGGGGCTGGGGCTCGGCCGGCACGCTGGGGCTGTTCGCCGTGGGGGCCGTGGGGCTCGTGCTGTTCGTGATGACGCAGCGGCGGGCCGGGGCCGCGGCCCTGCTCCCCACGCCCATGTTCCGCAACCCCGTCTTCTCCCTCTACAACGGCGTCAACACGATCGTCGGCGCCGCCGTCTTCGGCTCGCTCGCCGTCCTGCCCCTCTACCTCCAGATCGTCAAGGGCCTCTCGCCGACCGAAGCCGGCCTGATGCTGCTGCCGCAGACGCTCGGCATCATCGGCGGCGGCCGCCTGTGCAGCGCCTACGTCACCCGCACCGGCAACTTCAAGGGCTTCATGCTCCTCGGCATCCTGCTGATGATGGCCGGCACGTTCTGGTTCGCGACGTTCGGCGCCGACACGGCCCTGTGGCAGGCCGGGGTGGCCGCCGCCGTCATGGGCCTCGGGATCGGGATCGCCTGGCAGGTCATGCTGGTCGCCATCCAGCGCGGCCTGGAACCGCGGTACATGGGCGCCGGCATCGGCTCCTTCGCCTTCTTCCGCTCCATCGGCGGCACCGTCGGCATCAGCGTCTTCTTCTCGCTCTTCTTCGGCACGGTCGGCGGCCGGATCTCCGACGCCTACGCCTCCGCCGCCTCCGACCCGGCCTTCACGGAAGCCCTCGCCGACCCGGCGGTGACGTCCCAGCCCGCCAACCGGACCCTGCTCGCCGGCCGCAACGGAGCCGTCTCCCTGGACGACAGCTCCTTCCTCGCCCACGCCGACGCCCGCCTCGCCCACCCCTTCCTGGAGGGCATGGCCCAGGCCATGCAGACGGTCTTCCTGGTCAGCGGCTCCCTCCTGGCCCTGGGGCTCGTCCTGGCCCTCATCCCCAGGGACCGCCGCCCGGAGACCGGGGCCGCAACGGCCCCCTCGGCCCCGTCGCCGAAGAAGGCCGCGGCACATCAGTGACGCGGACGCGGCGCGCAGCGCGCGCAGCCCAGCACATGCGGGCAGGGCCCGGGTCGCCGACCCGGGCCCTGCCCGCATTCAATCGCCGTTGCCGACGCCGCCCTCGTTCGCGGTCGTGGACCTCCGCCGGTTGTTCCCCGAGCGCAGCCTGATCCACGTGTCGTCGGCCTCGTCGTCGGGATCGAACTCGTCGGAGACGTCCAGCGCCGCACCGCCCGTCGGGTCCAGGTCGCCCGGCCCGCCCTGCCGACCGCGGCCGCCGGAGGAGGGGTCGTCCCGTTCCGGGTCCGCGGTAGCGTCGTCCTGCGGGGCCTCCGGCCCAGTGGTCGGAGCAGGGGCTTCCTCCCTGTCGTGGTGGTCCGGGGACTCGGCCGTCGAGGGTGCCTCGGTGTCCGGCTCCTGCCGGGCCTCCGGCGCACGCCTGGCGTGGTTGTCCTGAGGCTCGGCGGGGTCGGGGGCCGCGTCCGGGTCATCCGAGTCGTCCGGGTTCTCCGTGCGCGAGGCCGTTTCCGCTGCTCCCTCCGCCGGCTCGGGCGCGGACGGTTCGGGGGCGTCCTGCGCCTCCGTGGGCTCGGGCGCGTTCTGCGCGCCTTCCGATGATGCGGCCGGTTCAGCCGGTTCAGCTGCGTGAGCCGGCTCGGGTGCCTCGTCCGTATCGTGCGCATCGGCAGGCTCCGGCGCGGCTTTCGCGGACTCGTCGGCGTCCGTGGACTCGTCGGCGTCCTCGGCTTCCTCGGGCTCTTCCGGCTCGTCGGGCTCTTCCGGTTCCTCCGGCTCCTCAGGGTCTTCAGGCTCTTCCGGGTCCTCAGCGTCCTCGGGCTCTTCCGGTTCCTCGGGCTCCTCGGGCTCCTCAGGCTCCTCAGGCTCCTCAGGCTCCTCTACGTCCTCCGAGCCCTCCGCCTCTTCCGGTTCTTCCGCCGCCTCCGGTTTCGCTGCCGGCTCCGCCCCCTCGGCCTGCCCCGCTTCCTGCGGGGCCTTCGGTTCCTCCGCTTCCGTCGGCTCCGGTGCAGCGTCGGACGCCTCACGCCCGTCCGACCGCTCGCCCTCATCAGAGGACTCGGCCCCGCCCTCGGGCGCATCCTCCGCGTCCGGCGGCTCGGGTGCTTCCTCCGTTTCCTCCGCGTCCTCCGCGTCCTCGGCCTCCGTCGGCTCCGGTGCGGCGTCGGACGCCTCGCCCCCGTCGGAGGCCGCGCCGGGTTCGGGCGCCTGCTCCGATTCCTCCGATTCCTCCGGCTGCTCCGGCTGCTCCGCCTGCTCCGGCGCGGACGGCTCGGGGGCGTCCTGCGCCTCCGTGGGTGCCGGGGCCTCTTCCGCCCCGGATTCCGGGGACGGCGGTTGCTCGGGGGGCTCTTCCTTCTCGCTGGGGCGGTCGCTCACGACTCAGCTCTCGCCCCGGCTCCGGCACCCGCTCCGGCACCCGCTCCGGCACCCGCTCCGGCACCCGCCCCGGCTCCGGCTCCGGTGCCCGCCCCGCCGGGCGGTGGCGGCGGCACCGGCGGCGGCAGGAGCAACAAGACCCTGCTCGCCGTCGTCGGCGGTGTCGTGGCCCTCGCCGTCATCGGCGGCGGCGCGTTCTTCCTCCTCAAGGGCGGCGACGACAAGAAGGACGACCAGAAGGTCACGGCCGACGGCACCCCCAAGGCCGGGGACAAGCCCGCGGACAAGCCGGCGGCGGAGGGCGGGCAGCAGAAGCCCGCCCAGGAGGGCGGCCCGCAGGCCGTGCCCGCCGGATGGCAGACGCAGACCAGCAGGGAGCACAAGCTCCAGTACGACGTGCCCGGCACGGGGGAGAAGTGGAAGGTCTTCCCCCAGGACACGATGATCGCGTACACGGACGCCTCCGGTAAGCCGCAGATCACGATGCGCGACACCGCCAACTTCACCGAGGGCGGCTGCGCTTCGTCCGCCAACCCCAACGCGATCGGCGAGGCCGGCAAGGGGCAGCTCGCCACGGTCGGCACGGCGGGCGGCGACGCCTCCATCAGCATCCAGGAGAACGCCCGCAACTGGGCGGGCAACTGGGGCATGTACGCGTACGGCGGCCTGAGCAACAAGCCCAAGATCGAGGTCACCCAGGCCACGCCCTGGAAGCAGAACGGCATCGACGGCTGGACCGCCACCGCCAAGGTCAAGGTCGCCAACCGCCCGAGCCCGTGCGTGCCGCCCACCGCCATCGTCAAGAGCATCGTGTGGAAGCTCCCCAGCGGCGAGTTCGCCAGCTGGATCATGTACGCCGACCAGGGCGTCTCCGGCGCGCTTCCGGAGTCCCGGATCGACGAGATCATGAAGACGGTCCGCCCGCTCAAGGGCTGAGCCGGGCGGGTAACGGGAAGGGGCGGGACACCATGACCACCACCGCACTGTGGAGCCGGGCGCAGCAGCAGGACTTCCGCGCCCGGGTCCGTGGCTGCCTGCTCGGCGGGGCGATCGGCGACGCCCTCGGCGCGGGCATCGAGTTCCACTCGCTGACGATGATCCGCGACCACCACGGGCCGGCCGGCGTCGGCGACTACGTACGGGCCTACGGGCGGCGCGGCGCGGTCACCGACGACACCCAGATGACGCTGTTCACCGTCGACGGCCTGATCCGCGCCGAGATCCGGCGCGACGGCGGCACCTGGCCCGCGGCGGAGGAAGTGCACCGGGCGTACCTGCGCTGGCGGGCCACCCAGCGCTACCAGGAGCCGGACCCGCGCGACCCCACCCTGGGCGGACTGGGGCGCCAGTCGTGGCTCCACTCGCAGCGGGCCCCCGGCAACGCCTGCCTGTCCGGGCTGGACGACGACCGGATGGGCACCCTCGCCGCGCCCAAGAACCCCGAGTCCAAGGGCTGCGGCACGGTGATGCGCTCGGCGCCGTTCGGCCTGCTGGTCGACCGGGAGCCCGCGGAGGTCTTCCGGCTGGCCGCCGAGTGCGCCGCGCAGACCCACGGCCACCCCTCGGGCGTCCTCGCGGCGGCTGCCTTCGCGGCGATCGTGCACGGCATCGTGCGCGGCGGGACGCTGGAGGCCTCGGTGCAGCAGGCGCTCGGCCTGCTGGTGCAGTGGTCCGGCCACGAGGAGACGACGGCCGCGCTGCGGCAGGCGCTCGACGCGGTACGCCAGGGCGCCCCGACGGCCGAGCGGCTGGAAGCGCTCGGACAGGGCTGGGTGGCCGAAGAGGCCCTCGCCATGGGCCTGTACTGCGCGCTGGTCGCCGAGGACATGCGGCACGGGCTGCTGCTCGCCGTCAACCACAGCGGCGACTCCGACTCCACGGGCTCCATCTGCGGCAATCTGCTCGGCGCGCTGCACGGCGAGACCGCACTGCCGCCCGACCTGCTGGCCGAGCTGGAGGGACGGGCCGTGATCGCCGAACTCGCCGACGACTTCGCCATGGAGCTCACCCAGGGGGCCCAGCTGCACGGCCCGGGCGTGGTGTCGCCGGTGTGGACCGCGCGCTACCCGCAGGGCTAGCGCCGGAGGGCCGACGCGGTGGCCCCGTGGTCGTTGCGATTGCACAATCGCGGGTAGCCGTCGCGCCGTTACGGAGCCGGCGCGCGGGCCCGGATACGGCGGAACCCCCTCGGCCGGGACGGCGGACCAGTCGAGGGGGTTCTGCGCGGAACTGCCTTGAAGTGTTGAAGATGTCGTATCGGCCGGACTTATCAGAAGTCGTAGGCGCGACGGGAAACGGTCGTCACAAAGGAGGACCAGGCGCCGGGCGTGAAACCGAGAATCGGTCCCTGGGGGTCCTTGGAGTCACGGACCGCGATGGACTGGGGGAGGGGGGAAGCGACCTCCACGCAGTCGCCGTTGGCCAGCGAGTACGAGGACTTGCGCCACGTGGTGTTTCCCTGCTGGATGGCCATGATTGCTCCCATGCCTTGGTGAGTATGTGCCTTGATCAGAAACGCCGGTCGGAACGCCGGTTTCCCGAGGTGCGACCGACGTTACGCGCCAACATCACCTGATGAACGGGCCATTCACTCGACCGGATGGCATATTCGGGAACGCCCTTCCCGGTTGACCGGGCGAGGTGTACCGTGCGGCCGCTGCGCCGCTCGGAGACGCCGGGGCGTGCTCAGACCTCCGCCGCCCACTCCTCCGCGACCCGGTCGATGAACTGCCGGGAGTGCTCCGCGTTGAGGGCCTGCATGCGCAAATGCTCGTACATCACGCTGTACGTCTGCACATCGTTCGGCTTCTCCAGGTAGAGGTCACTCGTGATCCCCTCCAGATAGACCGTGCTGGCGTCCTGCGGGTCGTTGAACTCCAGAATGGAGAACTTTCCGTACATGCCCGGATGCGCGCCCACGTCGTACGGCAGCACCTGCACCGTGATGTGCGGTTCGAGGCTGAACTGCACGAGCTGGCGCATCTGTTCCGCCATGATCTCCCGGCTGCCGACGATGCGCCGCAGCGCCGACTCGTCGATGACCGCCCAAAGACGCAGCGGATTCTCCGGATCGCTGATCCGTTCCTGCCGCCGCATCCGCACCTGTACGCGCCGCTCGATATCGGCCGCCGTCGCCTCCGGCCAGGAACCCTCGGTCACGGCGCTCGCGTAATTGGGCGTCTGCAGCAGACCCGGTACGAGGGACGCCTCGTACACGCGCAGTGAGGCCGCGTCCGTCTCCAGGCCGATGTAGACGCTGTAGGGAATGTCGCCGAAGGCGTGCCACCAGCCCTGCTGGCGCGACTCCTTGGCCATCTGCATCAGCGAATCGACAATGCGGTGGTCCTCGACCCCGTACACCCCGCAGAGATCGCGCACGTCGCGCTGGCTGATGCTGCGACGGCCGTTCTCCAGGCGGCTGATCTTCGACTGGGAGACGAGCAGCCGCTCGGCGACCTCCTCGGCGGTCATGCCCTTGAGCTCGCGGAGCTTGCGCAGCTCCTGCCCCAAGCGGCGCCGCCTAACGGTGGGATTGACACTGGACGCCACGGGACGCACCTCCGGCTCCGTCATGCTGCTGTCTCCTGACCTCGCAGCCTGCCACCACATGCCGGGGCGGCGCTGGAAAATGCCACACAGAGTCCGCCTGCGGTGAAGGGTTGCCGGGGCCGGTCGCTGCGGACCGTGCATCGTCCCGTGCACGTGCACGCGGGGTGGTGGGACATGCTGCGTTGCGCTGTTCTCCAGGCGGTCAGCGAGC
>NZ_JBPQTS010000228.1:0-8112 GCF_051386455.1 Streptomyces sp. URMC 124 | reverse complement strand
GCCGACGGTGGGGGGGGGGGCGGGCGTGGTCGTCATGGGGTGCTCCTTACAGATGTGCGGCATGGGGTAGGAGGGGACGTGCGTGCGGGGTGGCAGCGGGGCGGGGCCCCGGCTCACGCGCCGTTGTAGCGGGGGCTTCCGGCGTGCCATTCGCGGTTGCCGCCGAGCCAGGCCCAGACCCCGGCGAGGAACCGGCGCAGCTCGGGGGGCCCGGCGAGGGCCAGGGCAGCGGCCTCCGTCTCGAAGGCGATCACCAGCTCGTCGTGGATCTCCGCGCTCCGCTCGACCGCCTCGTGCAGGGAGCAGCCTTCTTCCGCGGCGATCACGACGGGCAGGTTGAACTCGACGCCGGAGGAGTCGTGTTCCTTCGTCATCGAGTACAGGTCGTTGACGAGCGTGGCGGCCGTGGCGGCCATGGTCACGGCGCGGCGCACGCGCGGCTCGGCGTACACGGAGGCGGGCAGCGCGTAGCCGCCGACCACGTCGGTCAGTGCGATGCAGGGAAGGAAGCTGTTGATCTGACGGTGGGCCAGGTATTCCCGGACGCCGGGCATACGGCCCCGGGAGCGCCACGAGCCCTCCTGCTCGTATCCCACGAAGAGGACGGCGACCTCGTGCCGCAGCCGGGCGATCTGCGACGGCTCCGCATAGCGGGAGAGGTGTTCCAGCCCCGAGCGCAGAGCGACCCGTACGGGGTCCTCACTCATCTCCTCCTCCCACGCGGGCGCGTAGCGGGCCGGGAGGTGGGCGGGGTCGAGGGCCGCGTAGGCGAGTCCGAGGTGGGAGCCGAGGAGTTCGGGCCGTGAGCCCACGGTCTCGTCGTCGCAGTAGTAGTCGTCCGTGGCCCACTCGGCCAGGGCGCACTTCCCGGCCGCGAGCAGCCGGTCCGGGTCGTCGCTGTCGGGGTGGGCCAGCATCATCAGGCGCCCGAAGTCGGCCGCACGGACGCGGTCGAGGCGCCCGTCGTAGATGCCGGTCTCGTCCGCCCAGGCCACCAGCCGGTCGTTGACCTCCCGGGCGAGCGCCGGGTCGTCGCGCAGCGCGGGCGGGCAGTACAGCTCGGGGACGCCGGAGCCGCGCCGGCCGCCCGGGGCACCGGAGACATCCGAGGCACCAGAGACACGGGAGACACCCGGGGCACCGGGGACGGCCTCCCCCGCGTCCACGGGCCTCAAGGCCTTCCGGGCCGCGACGCGGGCGGCGGAGGTGCCCAGCCCCGTCGGCCCGGTGGGCAGGGCGGTGGCGCCCACCGGGCGGGGGACGCTTCCGGGGAGCGTCTGCGGTGCGTGACGGCGGGCGCCCTGCTGGTGCGTGAGCAGCGTGGCCACGAGCCGCGCCACGTCGTGCCGGGCCGGGGGCGCGGTGATCCGGGACAGCAGTGACAAGGTTCTTCTCTCCGTTCCGGGGGTGGGGTGCCCGTCAGGACGGGGTGTGGAAGACCTCGACGTTCTCGAGGACGCCGAGCGCGTCGGGGACGAGAACGGCCGCCGAGTAGTAGGTGCTGACCAGGTAGGAGATGAGGGCCTGGTCGTTGATGCCCATGAACCGCACGTTCAGGCCGGGCTCGTACTCGTCCGGGATGCCGGTCTGCCGCAGGCCGATCACGCCCTGCTCGCCCTCGCCCAGGCGCATGGCGAGGATGGAGGAGGTGCCCTCGTCCGAGACGGGGATCTTGCCGCAGGGGAGGATGGGCACGCCCCGCCAGGCCGGTACGGGGTGGCCGCCCACGTCGGCGCTGTCGAGGGCCAGGCCCCGCTTGTTGCACTCGCGGCCGAGGGCGGAGATGGCCCGGGGGTGGGCGAAGAAGGCCTTGGTGCCGCGCCGCATGCTCAGCAGCTCGTCCATGTCGTCGGGCGTGGGCGGGCCGGAGTGGGTGGAGATGCGCTGGCTGTAGTCGGCGTTGTGCAGCAGGCCGAACTCGGGGTTGTTGACGAGCTCGGACTCCTGGCGCTCGCGCAGGGCCTCGATGGTCAGCCGCAGCTGGTGCTCCACCTGGTCCATCGGGTCGTTGTAGAGGTCGGCGACGCGGCTGTGGACCCGCAGGATCGTCTGGGCCACGCTCAGCTCGTACTCGCGGGGGGCGAGGTCGTAGTCGACGAAGGTGCCCGGCAGCACCGGCTCGCCGGTGTGGCCGGAGGCGAGGGCTATGTTCGCCTCGCCCTTCTTGTTCTGCGGGCGCCCCGCTTCCGCCCGGCGCAGGCGGACGTGGGCCCGCAGGCTCTGGTGGCGGGCCGCCACCTCCTCGTACGCGGCGCGGGGCAGGGCCAGTACGGTGCACGTGGTCATCGCGCGCGCCGTGAACTCCCACTGCCCCGGCTCCTCGGCCACCGCCTGCGCGCCGAAGAATCCGCCGTCGGCCAGCACTCCGCGGCGGGTCTCCTCGCCGTACTTGCCGGTGCCGGCCTTCTCGACCTTGCCGTGGGCGATGAGGTAGACGTGGTCGACGGGCCGGCCCCGTTCGGCGATGACCTGGCCGGGCTCGTACTCCTGCTGACGGCAGCGTTCGGCCAGCGCCCGCAGCGCCTCCTCGTCGTGGAATCCGCGCAGCGGCGGCAGTTCGCCCAGCTCGGCGGGGACGACCTTGACCGCGGCGCCTTCCTGGACGAAGGTGACGCGGCCGTCGCCGACCTCGTACACCAGGCGCCGGTTGACCCGGTACGTGCCGCCCTTGACCTCCACCCACGGCAGCATGCGGAGCAGCCACCGCGAGCTGATGCCCTGCATCTGCGGGACGCTCTTGGTGGTGCTCGCCAGATTCCGCGCAGCGGCGATCCCCAGGCTGAGCTGGGCCCGGCCGGCTTCGTGTGCGGGCTGCTCCGGCTGCTGCCGGTGCGCTGCGGTCGACATCCCGGTCCCTCTTCCGTCTCGGCGCATGCGTCAAGAGGGAGCCCCTGAAGTCACCTGATCGGGCGACTGGGGCTCCCGCCGCGCCAGTGAAGCAGCGCCCGATGATGTTGGTCGAGACGACCGGGGTGGCATCGTCGGATTTGCGCCAAGAGCGGGCGAAGAGGTTCGGGGGGTTCATGCATTCTGCACCGGCCTTGCGGGGCGTCACAGGACGGCCACCGTGCCTGACCTGGTGCGATTCTCCGTATTCTCCGTATTTTCCTCACCCTCGGATCGTGCCCCGAAGGGCCCTGGCGCCGGGAGTGAGGTGGCTGATAGTGCGTGGTCTGGTCGTACGCTCGCGGTATGACGCCTAGTCAGAACGTTTCGGCAGCCACCCTCAGACGGGCTTTTGAGCCGTCAGCAGGACGGAGCCGAACTCGTCGACGTCGACCATGTCGGCGGGCCCGAACTTCTCCCCCGCCGCCTGGTCGAACACGGTCTGCGGTTCCCCCACCCGGCCCCCGCGAGCCCCGCTCGCCTGCTCGAAGGCCCGGCGCTCGAAGGTCCGGCGCACGCACTGTTCGGTGATGTCGAGGAGTTCCGTGAAGCGCAGGCCCGCCCGGCTCAGCATCGGCATGTACTCCTCGGGCCGCGCCAGGGTCATGATGAAGTCCCGCAGGCACCGGTCCATGGCGGACCGCATTCCGGCGGGGATGGGGGACCGCTCGAAGAAGTCGGTCAGCACCAGCCGGCCCCCGGGGCGCAGGACCCGCCGGATCTCGCCGAACACGTGCTCGCGGTCGGGCATGTGGAAGATCGACTCGATGGCGATGGCGGCGTCGAAGGAGTTGTCCTCGAAGGGCAGCCGCATGGCGTCGGCGTAGCGGAACTCCACGCGGCCGCTCAGGCCCGCCTCCTCGGCGAGCGCGGTGGCGCGGGCGACCTGCCCACGGCTGACGGAGATGCCCGTGACGTGCGCACCGGTGCGCCGGGCGATCCGCATCGCCGGCTGCCCCACCCCGCAGCCCACGTCGAGCACGCTGTGGCTCTCGTCGACGTGCAGGCGGTCCGTCATCATGTCGGTGAGCCGGTCGGCGGCTTCCACGAGCGACACGCCCTGATCGTCGGCCTCCCAGTAGCCGAGGTGGAGGATTCCGCCGGACTCGCCGGTGTCGAGCGCGGTCAGGCGGTCGTAGAGGCGTCCGACCTCTTCGGGGACGGGGAAGAGGGTGTGAACGCCGGACGCGGACACGGGGGCGGACCGGGGGACGGGCACGGACGGGGGCACGGACGCGGGGACGAACTCGGTCGCGGACACGGGCACGGACACTGACACGGGCACGGACACGGAAAGACCTCCGTCTTCTTCTGATTCACGTCCTTTGACCAGGGGAGGACGGGCCCCCTCACGCCACCCCCGTCGACGTGAGGGAACCGTTCCGTCGGCACCCCGCTCCCCGGGGTCGGCGGTGGCTCTTCCGGTGCCCGGACATCGTGCGGCACCGCCCTTGCGGCAGCCTGGCCGTGCCGCTGACGTTTCCTTGCCGGTGCCTGCGGCCGGTTCCGGCCGATACCGGACGATGCGGGCTGCCGCGGCCAAGTCCTTGCAGTACTCTCGCCGTTCACTTGCCGCACGCTTGCCGATGGCTTGTCGCGATCTTGGATTGCCCCGTTGCGTGTGCCAAGATCCGATTTGTAAGGCACCGGCCTCTCCGCGCCGGACGCCCGTCACCAGTCGCGCGTGCGAGAACGGTAGGGACCGACATGCCCGCATCTCCGACGCCGGAGCCGACACCGACAGCCCCGCCGGCCACCGATCCGGCGGTCACCGCCCCGAGCGAGCCCCTGCTGAGCGTCCTGGGTCCCCTGTCGGCACGCCACGACGGGGTGGACCTCCCGATCGGCCCCCCGCGCAGGAGGGCGCTGCTCGCCCTGCTCCTCATACGCCTCGGCCGCGTCGTCCCCACGGAGCTGCTCGTCGAGGAGCTGTGGGGCGAGGAACCGCCGCGCCGGGCCGTCGCCACGCTCCAGAGCCACGTCTCCCACCTGCGCCGCGCCCTTCAGCCGGCTGCCGGGCCGGACGGCGCGCCGGTGCTGCGCCACCGGGCGGGCGGCTACGTCCTCGGCCTCGACCCCGCGCAGATCGACGTCTGCCGCTTCGAGCTCCTCGTCACCGAGGGGCGGCGGCTGCTGGAACGGCGCGATGCGCTCGCCGCGCGGGACCGGTTCACGCAGGCGCTGCGCTTGTGGCGGGGTGCGCCCTACGGGGAGTTCGACGGCCATCCGCCGCTCAGCGACGAAACCACCCGCCTGGAACACGTACGGCTCACGGCCGTGGAGTCCTGTGCGGAGGCCCGATTGCTCCTCGGAGCGGCCGAAGAAGTGGCCGCTGACCTCGACTTGGAGGCGCGTCACCATCCGGCGCGGGAGCGCCTCGTCGGCCATCTGATGACCGCTCTGTCCCGGCTCGGCCGGCAGGCGGAGGCGCTCGAGGTCTACGAACGGACGCGCAGCCACCTGGCCGAGGAGTTCGGCGTGGGCACGGGCGCCGCGCTCCGCCGCGTCAGGACGGCGATCCTCCGCCAGGAGCCGGGGGCGGGAGGGGCCGCCGAGGAATCGCGCCCCGGGCGCATCGGTCCTGTGGACGACGGTGCGGACGAGCACACGCCCGGCACGGACGGCATGGACGGCACGGACGCCATGGACGGCACACGCGGCGCGGACGGCCGTACGCCCGGCACGGACGGCGCACCCGCCGCCTCCGCCGCCTCCGCCGACATCCCCGGCACCGACGCCCGCGGCTCCGCCCCCGACCCAGCACCCGCGCCCGCACCTACACCCTCCTCCGCACCCGCACCCGCACCCGACCCTGACCCCGCACCCGACCCCGCATCCGGGCGGCCGTTAGGCCAGTCGCCGTTCACCGGGCGCAACGAGGAGCTGCAGCGGCTGACGGCCGCAGCAACGAGCGCGCTGGCCGGGCACGGGCACGTTGCCGGGGTCCTCGGCCCTGCCGGAGTCGGCAAGACCCGTCTGCTCCTCGAACTCGCCCCGAGGCTGGAAGCCGCCAGCGCGAGCCGCGGCGGCGGAGCTGATCTGGAGGTGATCTGGAGCCACTGCTTCCTGAGCGAGGGCGTACCGCCCTACTGGCTGTGGACGCAGGTCCTCCGGCGGCTGTCCGCCAGCCGCGCCGACGACTTCCGCCGCGCGGCGGAGCCTTTCGGCGCCCTCCTCGCCCCGCTCATGCCGGAGCGGTCGGCCGGAGCCGGTGGCAGCGGCAGTGGCACTGGTAGTGGCAGTGGCCCGGGTGCCGATGCCGACTGGGGGCAGGCGCGGTTCCTGACCCACGACGCGGTCTGCGAGGTCCTGCTGACGCTGGCCGGGCAGCGCCCGCTCGTCCTGTTCCTGGAAGACCTGCACTGGGCCGACACGGCCTCGCTCGACCTGCTCAGGTTGCTGAGCACCCGCCGCCAGGGCCATCCGCTCGGGATCGTGCTGACGGCCCGCGAGTTCGAGGTCGAGTCCGACGCGACGATGCGCCGGATGCTCTCCGAGGTCCTGCGCGGTCCCAGGACGGAGACCCTGCGGCTCGACGGGCTCTCCCGGCAGTCGGTGGCGGCCCTCGTCGTGGCGCAGGCGGGGCCGGGCGTGGACGCGAAGGTCGTCGAGGTGCTGCACCGGCGCAGCGAGGGCAATCCGTACTTCGTCATGCAGTTGCTGTCCCTCCTGGGGGATCCGCGCAGTCTGCACCGCGCCGATGCCGTGGACGTGCTGCTGACCCGCGTTCCCACGGGGGTGCGCGAGGTGCTGAACCAGCGGTTCGCGGCGCTGCCCGAGCCGGTGCTGCAGGTGCTGCGGCTGTGCGCGGTCATCGGCTCCGAGGTGGACACCGACCTGCTGCGCCGCACGGCCGCCGCGGGGGAACCGGTCGCCGAGGCCCTGGAGTCGGCGATCCGCGCCGGGCTGCTCGGGGAGGAGCCGCACCACCCGGGGCGGATCCACTTCGCCCACGCCCTGGTCCGGGAGACGCTCATCGAGGAGCTGGCGCGCGAGGAGCGGCAGCGGCTGCACGCGGGGGTCGCCGAGTCGCTGTGCGCCCGCAGCCACCGGCAGGTGGGGGACGCGGACGTCGAGCAGGTCGCCCACCACACCTGGCACGCCGGGAGCGCGCTGCCCCCGGCGCGGGCGCTCCCGCGGCTGCTGCGCGCCGCCGAGCAGGCCGAGCAGCAACTGGCGTACGAGCGCGTGGAGACGTGGCTGCGCAGGGCCACGGACCTCGTCGGCCTGCTGCCCCACGACGACCCCTCGGCCCTGCACCTGGAACAGCGGCTGCACATCCAGCTCGGCCAGGTGCTGGCCACCACCCGCGGCTACGGTCACCCCGAGGCCGAGACGGCGCTCGCGCACGGCCGGTCCCTCAGCTCGGCCACCGAGGCGCCCGAGGATCCTTCGGTGCTCTGGGCGCTGTGCGCGGCGTACCTGGTGACCGGCCGCTACGACGCCTCACGGCGTTTCTCCGGCCTGCTGCGGGGCATCGCCGAACGCACCGGGGAGCCGGTGGCGGTGCTCGGCGCGGCGTACGGCGAAGGCATCGTGCTGCACGTCCGCGGCCGGCTGCCGCAGGCGCTCGCCGAGCTGGAGCACGGCGTCGAGATGGCGGACGGCTACGCCCGCCAGGGCCATGCGCTGGCCCGCACCTTCCAGCACGACCCGCGCGTCTCCTGCCGCTCGTACAACACGTTCACGCACTGGCTCCTCGGCGACCGGCGGACCGCCGCGACGCGCCGGCGCGAGCTGCTGCACCTGACCGAGTACGACAGCCGGCCCTCCGACCGGTCCTTCGCCCTCTACGTGGACGCGGTCGTGGCGGCCTGGGAGGGCGACGCCCGTACGGCGCGCGCCTCCGGCGCCGAGGGAGCGCGCCTGGCCGGCGAACACGGGCTGCTCTACTGGAAGGGGATGCTGAGCCTGCTCGAAGGGTGGGGCCTGACGCACTCGGGGTGGGAGGACGACGGCCTCGCCCTGATGCACGCGTCCCTGGCCGAACTGCGCCGCTCCAGCACGCTCTTGCGCCACCCCCTCCACCTCGGCCTGCTCGGCGAGGCCCAGCACCACGCCGGGCGGCCCGAGGAGGCGAGGGCGACGTTCCGCGCCCTCCTCGCGGCCGTCGAGCAGCGCGGCGAGCAGGTCTACCTGCACGAGGCCCTGCCCGCCACGCGGCTGCTGCGCGACCTGCTGGGGAGCGGTGCGGCCGGGGCAGTGGCGAAGGCGGCGGGGCCGGGG
>NZ_JBPQTS010000227.1:0-8211 GCF_051386455.1 Streptomyces sp. URMC 124 | reverse complement strand
CAGCAGCCCCTCCCGCCTCTGCAGGAACGAGGGGCTCCGGACCGGGCGCGGCCCCAACCCGCCCTCGCCCACGGCCCCTTGGCGCCGGTCCCCCGCGCCGGGGGTGCGCGACCGCCGCCCGGGGCCCGCGGCCCGCCGCCCGCGCCGGGTGCGGGCAATCCACTCGCCGACGCATGCGCGGCCTATCAGCGCGCCCGCCCGTCAATCCGTAAGCTGTGCCACGTCAGACGGACCGGGCAGCGGGGATGAAGATGGCGATGATGCGGCTCCGGCGCGAGGACCCGCGTGTCGTCGGCTCGTTCCGGCTTCACCGCCGGCTCGGCGCGGGCGGCATGGGCGTGGTGTACCTCGGCTCCGACCGGCGCGGGCAGCGCGTGGCGCTGAAGGTGATCCGGCCGGACCTCGCCGAGGACCAGGAGTTCCGCTCGCGCTTCGCGCGCGAGGTGCAGGCGGCGCGGCGCATCCGCGGCGGCTGTACGGCGCGGCTGGTGGCCGCCGACCTGGACGCGGACCGCCCGTGGTTCGCGACGCAGTACGTCCCGGGCCCCTCGCTGCACGACAAGGTGAACGAGGAAGGGCCGCTGTCGGCGGCTCAGACCGCCTCCATCGGGGCGGCGTTGGCCGAAGGCCTGCTCGCGGTGCACGACGCGGGCGTGGTCCACCGGGACCTCAAGCCCTCGAACATCCTGCTGTCCCCCAAGGGCCCGCGCATCATCGACTTCGGCATCGCGTGGGCGACCGGCGCGAGCACCCTGACCCACGTGGGCACCGCGGTCGGCTCGCCCGGCTTCCTCGCTCCCGAGCAGGTCCGGGGCGCCGCGGTGACCCCCGCCACGGACGTCTTCGCCCTCGGCGCGACCCTCGCGTACGCCTCGACTGCGGACTCGCCCTTCGGCCAGGGCAGTTCGGAGGTCATGCTCTACCGCGTCGTCCACGAAGAACCGCAGCTCATGGCCGTACCGGACGCCCTGGCGCCGCTCATCCACGCGTGCCTGGCCAAGGACCCCGAGGAGCGGCCGAGCACGCTGCAGCTGTCGCTGCGGCTCAAGGAGATCGCCGCCCGCGAGGCGCAGGGCCTCTCCGAGGGACGCAGCCCCCTGGCACGGCGCGATCCCGAACGGCCCTCGGGCCGCCGGGCCGCGGACTACGCGGAACAGCGCACCGAACGGCCCACGATCAAGGCTCCCGCGCCGCGTCCGCACGCCCCGCAGGGGCGGCCCGAGCCCGGTCGGCGGCCGGCTGCGCGCCCGGGCCGGGCGAACGGTGCCGCCGGGGGCGGGCAGTCCGGCAGGGGCGCGGCAAACCGGCGCGGCGGGCAATCCGCTGCCCGTACGAACTCCGGGGCCCGGCGGCCGGCGCCGGACCCGCGGCTGCTGCGGCAGCGGCTGACCGTCTTCGTCGTGGTGACGCTGCTGGTGGCGCTGGGCATCGCCGTGGCGCAGGGCTGCCAGGGGCCGGAGCGGAACACGGACGGGCTGCCGCAGGCGCCGGTCGTCTCCCGCCAGGAACGGCAGGTTCCCGACGCGGGTGCGGACGGGGTGCCGGAAGGGCGCTGAACCGCCCGGAACGGAGTGAACCGCCCGGAACGGCGCCGGGCCGCACCCGGAACCGCTCCGAGCGGCTCTGAGCGCCCTCAGTCCTGCGGGCGCCCCGCCGTCACCGCGTAGAACGACACGGCCGCCGCCGCGCCCACGTTCAGGGAGTCGATCCCGTGGGCCATGGGGATGCGCACCCACTCGTCCGCCGCCATCAACGCGCGCGTGGACAGGCCTTCGCCCTCCGCGCCGAGCATGAGGGCGACCCGCTCCAGCCGGTGCGGGGCCGCCGCGTCGATGGACGTGGCCTTCTCGTCCGGAGTGAGGGCCAGGATCCGGAAGCCCGCCTCCCGCACGGTCTCCAGGTCGCGCGGCCAGGTCTCCAGACGCGCGTAGGGCACGGAGAAGACGGCGCCCATGGACACCTTCACCGAGCGCCGGTAGAGCGGGTCCGCGCAGTCCGGGGAGAGCAGGACCGCGTCCATGCCGAGGGCCGCCGCGCTGCGGAAGATCGCCCCGATGTTCGTGTGGTCGTTGACCGCCTCCATCACGGCCACGCGGCGCGTGCTCCGCAGCAGGTCCGCGGCCGACGGCAGCGGCTTGCGCTGCATGGAGGCGAGCGCACCGCGGTGCACGTGATAGCCCGTCACCCGCTCGGCGAGGTCGGGGCTCACGGCGTAGACGGGCGCCGGGGCCTCGTCGATGACGTCGCGCATGACGTCGACCCACTTGGCGGACAGCAGCATCGAGCGCATCGCGTACCCGGCGTGGCGGGCCCGCCGGATGACCTTCTCGCCCTCGGCGATGAAGAGCCCCTCGGCGGGTTCCCGGCGGCGGCGCAGCTCGACGTCGGTCAGGCCCGTGTAGTCGTGCAGACGCGGGTCGTCGGGGTCGTCGATGGTGATGATGTCGGCCATGGCTTCGGTACTCGGTCCCTCGGTACTGGGTCTGTGTCGCGGGGTGGTGCGGTGGGCTTCAGCGGCCGGATGCGGAGTCCGTGCCGATCGTCACGACGTCGCCGATGACGATGACCGCCGGAGGCCGTATGCCTTCCGCCACGACGCGCTCGCCCACGGTGGCGAGCGTCGCGTCCACGCGGCGCTGCGCGGCGGTGGTGCCCTCCTGGACGACCGCGACCGGCGTGCCGGCGGGGCGGCCGTGACGGACGAGGACCTCCGCGATGGCCCCGATGTTCTCGACGGACATCAGCAGGACGAGGGTGCCGCGGAGCCTGGCGACCGCTTCCCAGTCGACCAGCGAACGCGGGTCGTCGGGGGCGACGTGGCCGCTGACCACCGTGAACTCGTGCGCGACGCCGCGGTGGGTGACGGGGATCCCGGCGGCGCCGGGGACGCTGATGGTGCTGGAGATGCCGGGGACGACGGTGCACGGGATGCCGTGCTCCGCGAGGGCCTGGGCCTCCTCCATGCCGCGGCCGAAGACGAAGGGGTCGCCGCCCTTGAGGCGCACGACCGACTTGCCCGCCCGGGCGTGCTCGATCAGGGCGTTGTTGATGGCTTCCTGCGCCATGAACCGGCCGTACGGGATCTTCGCGGCGTCGATGACCTCGACGTGCGGGGGGAGCTCGTCCAGGAGGTCGCGGGGGCCGAGGCGGTCGGCGATGACGACGTCGGCCTGGGCGAGGAGGCGGCGGCCGCGCACGGTGATGAGGTCGGGGTCGCCGGGGCCGCCGCCGACGAGGGCGACGCGGCCCGGTCCGGTGGCGGTACCGGTGCCGTCGCCGGTGCCGCTGCTGCCGTCGCCCGCCGCGTGGGTGCGGAAGTGCGGGGCCGTCAGGGAGCCGTCGCGCAGCGCCTCGACGATGGCGTCGCGCAGGGCGGCGGAGCGGCGGGGGTCGCGGCCGGTGAGCACGGCGACGGTGACGCCCTCGCTGCGGCCGGTGGCGGGCGTCCAGGCCGAGGCGGCGTCCGCGTCGTCGCTGCGCACGGCCCACACGCGGCGGGCCTCGGCCTCGGCGGAGGCCGCCTGGTTGGCCTCGGGGTCGTCGGTGGAGATCAGGGCGTACCAGGCGCCGTCGAGGTCGCCGTCGCGGTAGCGGCGCCGCTCCCAGCGCATTTCACCCGCGTCGGCCATCGCTTCGACGGAGGGGGTCGCGGAGGGGGAGACGAGGAGGACGTCCGCGCCGGCGGCGAGCAGGGCGGGCAGCCGGCGCTGGGCGACCTGGCCGCCGCCGAGGACGACGACGCGGCGGCCGGCGAGGCGCAGTCCGACGGGGTAGGCGACGGCTTCGTTGTGCTCGGCGTTGTGCTCGGCCATGGGCGTGCGGGTCTCCTCGTGGGCGGGCGAATGCGCTGGTGGGGACACCCTACGGTGCGGTGAGGGGTGAGGGGCGGGGTGGGACGGGCGCTTGCGTGGCAAAGCCCCACGCGCCCGCGGCGCGTGGGGCTCCTCGCCGGGCGTCAGGCCTTCTCGGTGACGCCCGCCGTGTCGAACGTCGCCACTTCGTGCATGGCGCGGGCCGCGCTCTGCACGATGGGCAGGGCCAGGAGCGCGCCCGTGCCCTCGCCCAGGCGCAGGTCGAGGTCGACCAGGGGGCGCAGGCCGAGCTTGGTCAGCGCCGCGACGTGCCCCGGCTCCGCGCTGCGGTGGCCCGCGATGCAGGCCGCGAGCGCCTCGGGGGCGATGGCGCGCGCCACGAGGGCCGCGGCCCCGGCGCTCACGCCGTCGAGGATCACCGGCGTGCGCAGGGACGCGCCGCCGAGGATCAGGCCGACGAGCGCCGCGTGCTCCAGGCCGCCGATCGCGGCGAGGACGCCGATGGGGTCCTTCGGATCGGGCCGGTGCAGTTCGAGGGCGCGCCGGACCACGTCGACCTTGCGGGCGTGCATCTCGTCGTTGATGCCGGTGCCGCGGCCGGTGATCTCGGCCGGGTCGGCCTCGGTGTAGACGGAGATGAGGGCGGCCGACACGGTGGTGTTGGCGATGCCCATCTCGCCGGTCAGGAGCGCCTTGTTGCCGGCGGCGACCAGGTCGCGGGCGGTCTCGATGCCCACCTCCAGGGCGTGCATCGCCTCCTCGCGGGTCATGGCCGGGCCGGTGGTGATGTCGCCGGTGCCGGCCCGGACCTTGCGCGGGAGGAGGCCGGGGGTGCTGGGCAGTTCGCCCGCGACGCCGACGTCCACGACGCAGACCTCGGCGCCGACCTGGTTGGCGAACGCGTTGCACACGGCGCCGCCGCCCAGGAAGTTGGCGACCATCTGGGAGGTGACCTCCTGCGGCCACGCCGTGACGCCCTGGGCGTGGACCCCGTGGTCACCGGCGAAGATCGCGACGGCGGCGGGCTCGGGGATCGGCGGCGGGCACTTGCGCGACAGGCCGCACAGCTGCGCGGAGATGATCTCCAGCATGCCGAGCGCGCCGGACGGCTTGGTCATGCGCTTCTGGCGCTCCCACGCCTCGCCGAGCGCCTTGGCGTCCAGCGGGCGGATGCCGCGCAGGGTCTCGGCGAGCAGGTCGTGCGGCTCCTCGCCGGGCAGGGCGCGGCGGCCGTACTCCTCCTCGTGGACGACCCACGACAGCGGGCGGCGCTTGGACCAGCCGGCCTGCATGAGCTCGGGCTCGTCCGGGAACTCGTCGACGTAGCCGACGCAGAGGTACGCCACGACCTCCAGGTGCTCGGGCAGGCCGAGGGCGCGGACCATCTCGCGCTCGTCGAAGAAGCTGACCCAGCCGACGCCGAGGCCCTCGGCGCGGGCGGCGAGCCACAGGTTCTCGACGGCCAGCGCGGAGGAGTACGGGGCCATCTGGGGCTGGGTGTGGCGGCCCAGGGTGTGGCGGCCGCCGCGGGTGGGGTCGGCGGTGACGACGATGTTGACGGGCGTCTCGAGGATCGCCTCGATCTTCATTTCCTTGAACTGCTTGGCCCTGCCCTTCGGCAGCGACTTGGCGTAGGCGTCGCGCTGGCGCTGGGCCAGTTCGTGCATGGCCTGCCGGGTCTCCGCGGAACGGATGACGACGAAGTCCCAGGGCTGGGAGTGCCCGACGCTGGGCGCGGTGTGCGCGGCTTCCAGGACGCGCAGCAGCACCTCGTGCGGGATGGGGTCGGTGCGGAATCCGTTGCGGATGTCGCGCCGCTCGCGCATCACGCGGTGCACGGCCGCGCGCTCGGCGTCGCCGTACCCCACGGCGGCCGGGACCTCGGGCGCCGCCTCGGTCTCGGCTCCTCCGGCGGGGGCGTCTTCCCCGGCCGCCGTGCCGGGCTCGCCCGCGCGGGGCGCCGGGACGACCGCTTCCGGGGCCGCGGGTGCGGTGGGCGGGGTGAGGACCTGGGGGCCTGCGGGGGCGTCCGGCTGCGCGTCGTCCGCGGCGGCCGGTTCGGGCAGGTCGGCTGCGGTCTGCTCCGGCGCCGGGGTCTGCGCTGCGTCCTCGGTCGCGGGTGCCTGCGGATCGGAGATGATGGCCTGCTCGGTCTGCGGTACGCCGGCGGGGGCGTGCGGGTCGGACGGGGCGGACGGTTCGCCGACCGGGGCGGTCGGCTCGGTGGCGGGCGTGCTGGGGACGGTGGCCTGCGGTCCGTCGGCGGCAGCGGCCTCGGCGGCGGGCGCGCCGGGAACGGCGGCCTGCTCGGCCTGCGGCTCGCCGGCGGGGACCAGCGAGGCGGACGGCTCGCCTACGGGCTCGGCGGCGGGCTGCTCCGGCTCCGGCTCGCCGGCGGGGGCGGCCTGCGCAGCGGACTGCTCGTCGGCGGCCTCGGCGGCTGCCGTGCCGAGAACGGTGGCCTGCTCGTCCTGCGGCTCGCCGGCCGGGGCCTGCGAGGGGGGCTGTTCTCCGGCAGGCGCGGCGGAAGGCGTCTCCGGGCCGGCGGTCTGCTCCGGCTGCGGAACGGGGGCGGGGGCCTGCAGGGCGGACGGCTCGCCTACGGGCTCGGCGGCGGGCTGCCCGGGCTCCGGCTCGCCGGCGAGGGCGGCCTGCGCAGCGGACTGCTCGTCGGCGGCCTCGGCGGCTGCCGTGCCGGGAACGGCGGCCTGCTCGGCCTGCGGCTCGCCGGCCGGGGCCTGCGGGGCGGACGGTTCGCCGGCAGGCGCGGCGGAAGGCGTCTCCGGGCCGGCGGTCTGCTCCTGCTGCGGAACGGGGGCGGCGTCGGGCTCGACGAGGCCGGTCCCGTCGACGGCACCGGCGGCGGCCGGTTCCGGCTGCGGAGCAGCAGCGGGAGCCTCGTCCTGCACCGCCTCGGCGGAGACGGGCTGTACGGCCTCCGGCGCGGCCGCGGGGGCGGGCTCGGCCTGCGGCGCGGTCTGTGCGTCCGCCACGGCTTCGGCCGCGGCTTCCGCGACCTGCTCCGCCTGCGGCGCGACGACGGAGGCATCGGCCACGGGTACGGAAGCGGCCGCCTGCTCGGGCTGGACGTCCGCCACCGGCGCGGCCGCGGCCGCGGCGGTGGGCGCGGCCTGCGGAGCAGCGGCGGGTACGTCTGCCCCGGCTACGGGGCCGGCCTGCTGCTCGGGCTGTGCACCCTCGGGCGTCGCGGGAGCCGCGACCTGCTCCGGTGCGGCGTCCACGGCCGCGGCAGCGTCTGCCGACGGGGCGTCAACAGGAGCCGCGGCCTGCTCGACCGGGGCCTGCGGCACACCGGCCGGGGCAGCGGCCTCGGCAGGCGCGGTGGCTTCCGCGACCTGCGCGGCCTGGCCTGCGTCGGCCTCCGCGGGAACCTCAGCGGCGAGCGGCTCGGCAGCCGGGGCCGGCGGGGCCTCGGCCGGGACCTGGTCCGGGTCGGCCTGAACGGCCTGCTCGGGGCCCGGCTCCGGCTGTGCCGGGGCGCTGACGGGCGCGGTGGCTTCCATGGCCTGCCCGGGCTGCCCGGCATCGGCCGCGGGGACCTCGGCGACCGGTACGGGCTGGGGCGCGACAGGAACCTGATCGGCCGGGGCCGCTTCGACGACAGCAGCGTCAGTGGCGAGCGGCTCGGCGGCCTGCCCGGCCGGGGCGACGTCGGCAAGAACGGCCTCGGCCGCGAGGGGCTCGGCGTCGGCAGCGGGCACCTCCGCTGCAAGCGGCTCAGCACCCGGGGCGGGCCGGGACGCCACGACGGCCTGGTCGGCGGGGGCGACATCGACGGCGGCGACGCCGGCCCCGGCAGCGAGCGGCTCGGCAGCCGGCGCGGGCTCGGACACGACAGCGGCCTGGCCGGCGGCAGCGGCGTCAGGAACGCCGGCCTCGGCGGCGAGGGGCTCGGCGCCGGCAGCGGGCACCTCCGCGGCAAGCGGCTCAGGACCCGGCGCAGGCCGGGACGCAGCAGCGGCGTCGGCAACGCCGGCCTCGGCGGCGAGCGGCTCGGCGGCGAGGGCGGGCTCGGCCGCGGGGGTGGCGGGCGCGGGCGCCGGCTGGGCCACGGCGTTCGGCGGTACGTGGACCTGCCCGGTGGCCGCGGCCACCACGGCGTCGATGGCGCTGAGCCCGGTCGAGGGCGTCGCCCCGGAGGGCGCCTGCGGCTCGGCGGCGGGGTGCGGGGCCGGCTGCTCCGGGGCGGCTGACGGCACGTCAACGGCGGGGGCGGCCGGGCCGGAGGCCTGGGGAGGTACGAAGGCCGTGGCGGCCGGCGGCTGCGGCTGGGCGTCCCACGTGCCCGGCTGCTGCGGCACCTCGTCGAGGCGGGGGGCCTGCTGAGTGCCCGTCTCGTCGGTGGTGCCGTCGAGGTATTCGGGGCCCGGCGCGGGGG
>NZ_JBPQTS010000226.1:0-8220 GCF_051386455.1 Streptomyces sp. URMC 124 | reverse complement strand
GCGGCCCCGCCCGGTGGTCAGATGGTCACCCTGTCCCTCGCCTCGTGCCGGTCCGGGAAGTCGCCGCCCGTCAGGGCCGTGAGCGGGGCGGCCTTGACCGCCGTTTCCTCGTACTCCTCCTCCGGGTCGGACAGGGCGATGATCGCGCCGCCGACCCCGTAGCTGACCCGGTCCGCCGTGATCACGGCGGTGCGGATGACGACGCTCAGGTCCACGGCGCCGCTGAGCGAGAAGTAGCCGATCGCGCCGGAGTAGACGCCGCGCGGGCCCTGTTCCAGGCGGTCGATGAGCTGCATGGTGCGGACCTTGGGCGCGCCGGTCATGGAGCCCGGCGGGAAGGCCGCGCGGACGCAGTCGACGGGCGAGCGGTCCGGGCGCAGGGTGGCCCGTACCGTGCTCACCAGCTGATGGGCCTTGGCGTAGCTTTCGACGCGGAAGACGTCCCGGGCCTCTACGGAGCCCACCCGGGCGCAGCGGCCGAGGTCGTTGCGGACCAGGTCGACGATCATGAGGTTTTCCGCGCGGTCCTTCTCGTCGGCCGCCAGGTCGGCGGCCAGCAGGGCGTCCTCCCGGGGGGTGGCGCCGCGGGGGCGGGTGCCCTTGATCGGGCTGGATTCGGCCCGGCCGTGGCGGTCGATGCGCAGGAACCGCTCGGGCGAGGTGCTGAGGACCGAGAGGCCGCCGAAGGACAGGAGGGCGCCGAAGGGCGCGGGGTTGCTGCGGCGCAGGAAGCGGTAGCCCTCCCAGGGGTCCAGGGTGCCGGTGGCCTCGGCCATGTTGGTCAGGCAGACCTCGTAGGTCTCCCCCGCCGCGATCTGCTCCCGGCACTCCTCGATCAGCTGCAGATAGGCGTCGCGGCCGTGGCGCAGCCGGATTTCGCCGAGGGTGCCGGGGCGGCCGGCGGGAAAGGGGCGCAGTCCGGCGAGGGCCGTGAGCTTGCGGGCGGTGGCGTCGAGCCACGAGCGGGCCGCGCTCTCGTCGCCGTCCTCGGCGAGCGCCAGGAGGTGGGTGGTGCCGGTCTCGTGGTCGAGGACCAGGGCCCTGTCCGCGAAGACCATGACGGCATCCGGTTCGCCCGAGCGGTGTCCGGGCTCGCCCCCGCACTCGGCCTTCAGGCCGTAGCCGAGGTAGCCCACCCAGCCCAGGGTGAAGTCGCAGGCCGGGGCCGGTGTTTCCGTGCGCGTCGCGTGCAGGTCTTCGGCCAGCCAGTCCAGGAAGCCTCCCGTGACGACCTCGGTGGTGTGCCGGGAGCGGACGGTGACGGTGCTGCTGTGCACGTCCGCGGAGGCGGTCCGGGCGAGCGGCCCGGAGGCGTCGCCCATGATCGAGTACCGGCCGGTGCGCCGGTCGCGGCTGCTGCTGTCGAGCCAGTAGGCGTGCGGGCCCCTGCGGAAGAGGCGGTCGAAGACGACCTCTTCGTCCCAGGTGGTCGGCAGGGCCGCCGTCAGGATCCGGAGGTCGCGGCGCTCCGGTCGGCCGGCGGTCTTCTTCGTGGTGCCGATGGGGACGGCGGGGGCCGTGTGCCGCCGTACGCCCCGGCGCTCCGTCATCCGGCGAAAGTTGTCCAGAATGCGGTGCCCGTGGGTGCTGCTGACGGACTCGGGGTGGAACTGCACCCCCCACAGCGGCAGTTCGCGGTGGCGCAGCCCCATGACCGTGCCGTCGGCGGTGCGCGCCGTCACCTCCAGGGAGGCGGGCAGCCGGCCCACGGCCAGCGAGTGGTAGCGCACGGCCTCGAAAGGGGACGGCAGCCCCTCGAAGAGGCCGGCGCCGTCGTGGTGGACGGGCGAGACCCGGCCGTGGCGGGGCTCCGGGGCCCGGCCGACTTCGCCTCCGTACACCAGGGCGATGCCCTGGTGGCCCAGGCAGACACCGAGGGTCGGCAGGGTGCCGTGGCGCAGGATATCGGCGCAGATTCCGAAGTCCGCCTCCCGTTCCGGGGTGCCCGGTCCGGGCGAGAGGACCACATTGTCGAATTCGGCGAGCCGACCGGTTTTCCAGAACGGGTCGTCGTTGGTGACGACTTCCGGCTCGCGGCCGTTGACTTCGGCCAGATAGTGGAACAGGTTGTAGGTGAAGGAGTCGTAGTTGTCGACTAATAACGTACGCACGTATCCCCCGTCTCGGCGTTATCGGACGACTTCCGGGCAGCGGGCGGAATCCGCTGCCGGTGTCACCTCCAGCAGCATGTGCTCGACTTCGTACTCGCCTTCCCGCACGACGGTGCGGCGCACCACGTCCAGCCGGCGGCCGCACCCGTCCGCGATGCGGCGCAGGGCGGGCACGTCCCCCCGGCTGCTGAAGTGCAGCAGGACCGTGCCGCCCGGGGCCAGCAGGCCGGGCGCGCCTTCCAGGAAGCGGCGGTGCGCCGCGTAGCCGGGGTCGACGTAGGCGCGCTCGTGCATGGTCCGGGGCCGGTACTCCGGCGGGGCCAGCACGTAATTGGAGGACCAGAAAACCGTGTCGAACTTCTCCTCCCCGCCCAGCCGGTCGAAGAGGTCGCTGCGCACGGCGCGGACCCTGCCGGACACTCCGTGCCGGGCCGCGTTCGCCGCGGTGTTCAGTACCGCTGCGGGATTGATGTCGGCGGCGACCACCCGGGCACAGCCGGCGAGGGCGGCGGTGATCGCCACGACGCCGGTGCCGCTGCCGATCTCCAGCAGCGATCCCGGGGGCAGGGCACCGGGTGCCCCGGAGGGCCCCGTTTCCGCGGACGGCTCGGCGAGGCCGAGGAAGTCCAGTGCGATTCCCGTCGCGGGCGAGTAAATCGGAGCAAATACTTCCGGTAAGAGGTCCCACTCGCGGCCGCACATCGTGAAAGCGGCCGGCCGGTCCGTGCGCACCAGCGCTTGACGGCTGCGTTCGAGAGAGAGTCTGTAGTCGCGTACCCCCGTCATACCGAGCCCCCTGAATCGGCGACAACTCCCGGCGAAGCACCGGGTGTTCATCAACCTTCACCTATAAGGGCGCTTAACAGGAAGGTGATCCAGTAACACACCGTCGGGATTCGGCGGTGGTCCGGACACCACCGCCCGCACCCCGCCGCGCCTGCGGCCGCCGTCTTGATCGGCTGCGGTTGACGCACCACTGCCCGTGTGCATAGCTTCCCGGCATACCGTGCCGCGGCTCTATCCGTGCGGCAGAGCGCACCGGACCCGGGGGGCATCGTGTCGCAAGGCATGTCCGAGGACGGCATATTCGCCGTTCTGGAGCTATTGGCCGCGGGGGCACCGGCCCAGGAATACGAAGACCTCGTCGAACGACTCCGCAGCTCCGGCGCGGAGGAGGGACTCGTCGACCGGCTCGGCAGCGCCGTCCAACTCGCCCTGTCCATAAGGACGTGGACGGAGCGTCAGCAGCAGCGCGAGGCCGGCATGTCCGCCCTCGTCGACACCGCGCGCGACCTCGCCACCCCGCACGACCTCGACACCCTCCTGAAGGTCATCCTCCGGCGGGCCCGGCTGCTCCTCGCCGTCGACATGTCGTACATCGGGATGTACGCCGAAGGGGAGCGGCACGTGAGCATACGGGCCGCCGACGGCCACACCACCGCGCTCAACGTGGGCCTGCGGCTGCCCGGCGGCAGCGGGCTGGGCTCCGCCGTCATGGCCAACCCCTCGCCGTTCTGGACCCCCGACTACCTCGCCGACGAGCGCATCCAGCACAGCGGGGAGATCGACTACGTCGTCAAGGCGGAGGGGCTGCAGGCCATCCTCGCCGTCCCCCTGAGCCGCGGCGCGCGCCCCTTCGGCACCCTCTACGTGGCCGAGCGCAAGGTCCGGCACTTCACCACCGACGAGATAGCGCTGCTCAGCTCGCTGAGCGACCTGGCCGGCGTGGCCATCGAGAAGGCCGAGCTGCTGGACCGGACCACCGCCCTGGTCGCCGAGCTGGAGCAGCACTCGACCCGCGTCGAGGCCGGGCTGCGCAGCGCCCAGGAGCTGAGCGACGCCCAGCACCGGCTGATCCAGCTGGTGCTCGGCGACTGCGACCTGGACGCCCTCGCCCGCGCCTCCGCCGCGGAGCTGAACGCCGCTGTCCAGGTGTGCGCGGCCAACGGCACCATCCTCACCTCGGCGGGGCTGGCCCGGGAGACCGGGACGGCCGAAGGCGGCGGCGGGGAGTGCGCCGCGGACGCCGGCGAGGGCGCCCCCGTCGAGTCGCTGCTGGTGCCCGCCGCCATGGACGCCCACGCCGCCCGCGAGCCCGTGGCCCTCGCCGACGGCCTGTGGGCCGTGCCCATCTCCGCGGGCACCGGCAGCAACCTCGGCACCCTGCTGCTGCGCCCCGATCGCCCCGACGCGGTGCAGGACGAGCGGCTGCTGCGGCTGGTGGCCCAGGTCATGGCCGTGCAGCTGCTGGTGGAGAGCAGCCGGACGGCGATCGCCGAGGGGCAGGTCCGCGACGACTTCCTCGCCGACCTGCTGGCGAGCCCGCAGCGGCCGCCGCACCAGCTCGAACAGCACGCGCGGCGGCTCGGCATCAACCTGAGCAAGCCGCACGTCGTGGTCGTGGCGCGCCCCGAGGGCGACGCCCGCGGCAAGACGGCCATCTGGGCGTCCTCCTACGCGCACCGGCTCAGCGGGCTGAAGAGCATGCACAACGGCTGCGCGGTGCTGCTGCTGCCGGGCACGGACCCCGGCGGCGCGGGCCGCGCCGTCTCCGCGGAGCTGTCGCCGCTCCTCGGCCACCCGGTGACGGTCAGCTCGGCGGGCCCGGTCGCCGGCCCCGCCTCCGTCCACCACGGTTTCCAGGAGGCGCTGCGCTGCCTGGACGCGATGACCTCCCTCGGCGTCATCGGGCGTTCGGCGTCGGTGCGCGAGCTGGGCTTCCTCGGGGTGCTGCTCTCCGACAACCACGACGTCGAGGGCTTCGTCGACTCGGCCATCGGCCCGGTCATCGACTACGACCAGCAGCGGTTCACCGATCTGACGCGCACGCTGGAGACGTACTTCGAGGCGGGCGGCAGCCCGACGAACGCGGCCAAGAAGCTTCATGTGCACCCCAATACGGTGGCCCGTCGCCTGGAGCGGATCAGCGAGCTGCTGGGGCCGCAGTGGCAGCAGCCCGAGCGCGCCCTGGAGGTGCAGCTGGCCCTGCGGGTCTTCCGGGTGCGGCACAGCCTGCGGATGCGGGACCGGGCCGGGCCCGGCGCGGGTGCGGACACCCCCGGGGCTCAGGAGACGTAGCCGAGGCGGACGTGCTCCTCCTCCGGCCCGCCGGTCAGGGCCGCGACGGCGTGGGCCGCGGAGGCCAGCGTGACGTGCCGGTGCCAGCCGCTGAACGAGCGGCCCGCGAAGTCCCGGATGCCGACCTCGTCGGCGATCTCCCCGAAGTCCCGGTCGACCCGGTCCAGGAGCTTGCCGAGCCGTACGAGGGCGGCGGGCGGCACGTTCACGAGGTCCGTCAGCCACAGCTCGGCCGGCCAGCGGTGGCCGTTCTCGCCCACCCCCAGCAGGAGTAACTCCCTGCGCCGCAGCGGGCCGGGCGCGGCCGCCGTGCGCAGCGCGGGCAGCCCCACGCGGACCGCCGCGGTCAGCGAGGTCCGCACGGCCCGCGAGGGGCCGTGGTCGCGCCACATCACCGGGCGCCGCATGTCGCGGGCCGCACCGAGGATCTGGTGGGCCGGCAGCGCCTCGGCACCCCGGCCGGGCACAGCCGGGTCGGCCACGGTCAGCCGCAGCGAGTTGCTGATGCGGACCAGGGCCGGCACGCCGCAGGCGCGCAGCCGCAGCAGGGCCGCGGGGGCGTCCATGTCGCGGGCGTCCAGCACCAGCGGGCGCAGCGGCAGCCCCCAGTCGCGCATCATCCCGGTGTACGCCTCGACCGTGCACTCCCCCAGGGTCTCGGGGCGGACGGAGTCGGGGATGCAGGCCTGGCTGCGGCGCAGCCCGTCCCGCAGCCAGGCGTCGGACAGGTGCAGCCGCCAGTTGACGGGGGTGCTGCGCTCGGCGGAGGCGGCCCACACGCCCACGGCCTCCTGCGCGTTGAGCACCTGGCCGACGGCCGGGCAGAAGCGCCGGTCGACGCCCACGGAGTTCTCCCCGGCCTTGGGGATGACCATCGGCCGGACGACCCACGCGTGCGGGGGCGCGACCCGGGTCAGGTAGTGGGCCAGGGCGCGGCGCACCGGGGCCCAGTCCCAGGTGGAGCTGGAGATGAAGTGGTGCAGGCTCTGCTCGGCGGCCTGGCCGCCGATGAGCGCCGCGATGTTGCGGATGGACTTGCGCCCCTGGGTCCCCAGCAGGCCGCGCACGTAGGCCTCGCCGCGCCGGCGCTGGTCGCTGCGCGGCAGCGAGGCGAAGAGCGCGGAGCACAGCTCGGCCAGGACGGCGTCCCGGGTCTCGGGGCAGGCGGGGGCGGGCGCCTCGTGCCGGGCGGTCCGCGGATAGAGAGCAACACCACTCATCGGAATCCCCCATCTCGGCTGCTGGTGGCACTGTCAACGGTGCGCGTGCGCACCCCCCGGCGCCCAGGTGTGAAGGGCACCCCCGTGGCCCCTCAATTGGTGGTCCCACCACCACCCGGGCCGTCCGGGACGGCCCACCGGGGCTTCCGAGGGCCCCTGAGGTGTGCCCGGACCACCACCCCGGCGGCGGGTCGGGGGGCCACTCGGCGGACGGGGTCGAAGCCGCGCGGAGCGTTGCGGATACGGTGGTCCCATGCACCGGCGCGGACGGCCCCAGGGGGGCGGTCCGCACCGATACCGCGGGCAGCATTCGGCCACGCGGGCGCAGCACACCGGAAAGGAACACGTGAGCAGGTTGTTGGTGCAGGTCAGCGCGGTAGTCCGGAGCGTGGGGTAAGCGTCGTGCACATTGTGATCATGGGCTGCGGGCGGGTCGGCTCGGCCCTCGCCCAGACCCTTGAGCAGCAGGGTCACACGGTGGCCGTGATCGACCAGGACCCGACGGCCTTCCGCCGCCTGGGCTCCGGGTTCGGCGGCCGCCGCGTGACCGGCGTCGGCTTCGACCAGGACACCCTGCGCGAGGCGGGCATCGAGGAGGCGGGCGCGTTCGCGGCCGTCAGCAGCGGTGACAACTCCAACATCATCGCGGCCCGCGTGGCCCGTGAGATGTTCGGCGTCGAGAACGTGGCCGCGCGGATCTACGACCCCCGGCGCGCCGAGGTCTACCAGCGGCTCGGCATCCCGACCGTGGCCACCGTGCGGTGGACGGCCGACCAGATGCTGCGGCGGCTGCTGCCGTCCGGCGCGGAGCCGCTGTGGCGCGACCCGAGCGGCGGCGTCCAGCTGGCCGAGGTCCCCGCCTCGGAGGCCTGGGTGGGCCACAAGATCAGCAAGCTCCAGGAGGAGACCGGCGTGCGGGTGGCGTTCCTCACCCGGCTGGGCGAGGCGATGCTGCCGGCCTCCTCGACGGTGTTGCAGGAAGGCGATCTGGTGCATGTGATGATGCGCACCGACGAGGTCGAGAAGGTCGAAGCGGCGTTCTCGCACGGCCCCGAGGAGGCCCACTCATGAGGGTCGCCATCGCCGGTGCCGGCGCCGTCGGCCGCTCCATCGCGGGCGAGCTGCTGGAGAACGGGCACGAGGTGCTGCTCGTCGACAAGGCCCCGACCGCCATCTCGGTCGAGCGGGTGCCGCTCGCGGAGTGGCTCCTGGCCGACGCGTGCGAGATCACCTCGCTCGACGAGGCCGCGCTGCAGCGCTGCAACGTGGTCATCGCGGCCACGGGCGACGACAAGGTCAACCTCGTCGTCTCCCTGCTGGCCAAGACCGAGTACGGGGTGCCCCGGGTCGTGGCCCGGGTCAACAACCCCAAGAACGAGTGGCTCTTCAACGAGTCCTGGGGCGTCGACGTGGCCGTCTCCACGCCGCGCCTGATGTCGGCGCTGGTCGAGGAGGCCGTGAGCGTCGGCGACCTGGTGCGCCTGATGCGCTTCAGCCAGGGCGACGCCAACCTCGTGGAGCTCACCCTGCCGCCGGAGTCGGCGCTGGCCGGCACCCGTGTCGGCGACGTGGACTGGCCGGACGACACCTCGCTCGTCACGATCATCCGCGGCAACCGGGTGCTCACCCCCAGCCGGGAGGACTCCCTGGAAGCCGGTGACGAGCTGCTGTTCGTCGCGGCCCCGGCGCGCGAGGAGCAGCTGGAGGACCTGCTGTCGGCCACGCGGGACGCCGACTAGCGCCCACCGCCACGCGCACACGCACGCACGGAGAACGCCGGGCGGCTCGTACGAGCCTGTCTCTTATACACA
>NZ_JBPQTS010000225.1:0-8278 GCF_051386455.1 Streptomyces sp. URMC 124 | reverse complement strand
GCCGGGCAGGAGTGCACGCCACGACGGCCGTCCCCGGCGGGCGTGGACGGACGAGAGCGGGATCGCGTCCAATTCTCGCGGTGCCGGGGGCGGGCGGCAACGATCAATTGGCGCCATTGCCCGGCGGCGCGCGGCTCGCCGGGCCCGGCCGCCCCCTTGGCCTCGCCGAACGGGCGCGGCTAGCCCTGCACCGCCAGCACCAGCGGGAACACCTGCGGCGCACCGGAGCGCCGCAACAGCCGTGCGGCCACGGCCAGCGTCCACCCGGTGTCGGTGAGGTCGTCCACCAGCAGGACCGGCCCGTCGGCCCCGGCCAAGGCTTCGGCCAAGGCCGGCGGCACCGTCAGCGCGCCGTCCAGCGCACGCAGCCGCTGCGCGCTGTTGGTGCGGGGCACCCGGGTGTCGGTGTCCGCGCCTCCGTACTCGACCGTGCCCAGCAGCGGCATCCGGCCCACCGCGGCGATGTGCTCGCCGAGCGAGTGGATCAGCTGCGGCCGGGTGCGCGAGGCGAGCGTGACGACGCCCACGGGACGGCCGGGAGCATCCGCCGCGCCCGAGGCCCAACCGCCGGGCCCGCGGGCCCAGTCGGCCAGCACGGTCACCACCGCGGCGGCAACATCATCCGGAACAGGCCCGTCCGGAGTGTGGGGGGCGAGGAGGGGGCGCAGCCTGTTGCCCCAGCCGATGTCGGAGAGTCGTCCGAGGGCACGGCCGGACGCCGCCTGCTCACCGGCCGGGATGCGGCCCTTGAGGTCGACCCCGACGGCCGGCATGCCCGTGGGCCACATCCGGCGCGGTTCGACCTCCACGCCCGGGCGCCCCAGCTCGCCCCGCGACGCGTCGAGCGCCCCGGCGGAGACCTCAGGGCCGAAGCGCGGCCCCGTGCAGTTGTCGCAGCGGCCGCACGGGGCCGCCTGCTCATCGTCCAGCTGACGGCGCAGGAACTCCATCCGGCACTGCGTCGTGGCGGCGTAGTCGCGCATGGCCTGCTGCTCGGCTCCGCGCTGGCGTTCCACCCAGGCGTACCGCTCGGCGTCGTACGTCCACGGGCGGCCGGTCGCGGTCCAGCCGCCGCGCACCCGGTGCACCGCGCCGTCGACATCGAGGACCTTGAGCATGGTCTCCAGGCGCGAACGGCGCAGGTCCACCTGGGGCTCCAGGGCCGGCAGGGAGACGGGGCGGTCCGATGCGGCGAGCACCGCAAGCGTGCGGCGGACCTGGTCCTCCGAAGGGAAGGCGAGGGAGGCGAAGTACTTCCAGATCGCCTCGTCCTCCCGGCCGGGGAGCAACAGGACCTCGGCGTGCTCGACGCCGCGGCCCGCGCGGCCGACCTGCTGGTAGTAGGCGATGGGGGAGGACGGCGAGCCCAGGTGGACCACGAACCCCAGGTCCGGCTTGTCGAAGCCCATGCCGAGCGCCGACGTGGCGACCAGGGCCTTGACGCGGTTGGCCAGCAGGTCCTCCTCGGCCTGCAGGCGGTCCGCGTTCTCCGTCTTGCCGGTGTAGGAGGCCACGGTGTGGCCGCAGCGGCGCAGGAACGCCGTGACCTCCTCGGCGGCCGCGACGGTGAGCGTGTAGATGATGCCGGAGCCCGGCAGCTCGGCGAGGTGGTCGGCGAGCCAGGCCAGCCGGTGCGCGGCGTCGGGCAGCTGCAGGACGCTGAGGCTCAGGCTCTCCCGGTCCAGCGGGCCGCGCAGCACCAGTGCCTGCGTGGACTCCTCGCCCGTGCCCAGCTGCTCGGCGACGTCGGCGGTGACGCGGGCGTTGGCCGTGGCCGTCGTGGCGAGGACGGGGACGCCGGGCGGGAGGTCGGCGAGCATCGTGCGCAGCCGCCGGTAGTCGGGCCGGAAGTCGTGGCCCCAGTCGGAGATGCAGTGCGCCTCGTCGACGACCAGCAGGCCGGTCGCAGCGGCGAGCTTGGGCAGGACCTGGTCGCGGAAGTCGGGGTTGTTGAGCCGCTCGGGGCTGACGAGCAGGACGTCGACCTCGCCCGCGGCCACCTCGGCCTGGACGGTGTCCCACTCCTCGACATTGGCGGAGTTGATCGTGCGCGCGTGGATCCCGGCCCGTGCCGCGGCGTCCACCTGGTTGCGCATCAGCGCGAGCAGGGGCGAGACGATCACCGTGGGCCCGCTGCCCCGGGCCCGCAGCAGCGCCGTCGCGACGAAGTACACCGCCGACTTGCCCCACCCGGTGCGCTGCACGACCAGCGCGCGGCGGTGGTGGGCGACCAGCGCCTCGATCGCCAGCCACTGGTCCTCCCGCAGTCTTGCCTTGCCCGTGGGGTCCCCGACGAGGCGGGCCAGGACGGCGTCGGCCGAGGCGCGGAGGTCTTCGTTCGTCATGCCCCCATGCAACACGAGTGCACTGACAATGCGCGAACGAGCGGACCCGGCTGTGGAAAACCGCTGTCCACAGCATTAGTAAGACCATATTTCACGGTTATCCACAGGCCTGGCGGGCTGTGGCGGACCCGCGGGACTCTCGGGCCATGACGCAGCACAACGAATCCGCCCGCCCGTCCACCCCCTCCTCCTCGTCCGCCGCCGTGCCCGCGACAGCAGGGGACCCCGGGCAGCAGGTCACCCTCCGCTCGCCCGCCGAGCTGGCCGACGCCCTGCCGTATCTGCTGGGCTTCCACCCGACCGACAGCATCGTCCTCGTCGCCCTCCACGGAGACCGGGGCCGCTTCGGCGGCCGGCTGAGGCTCGGCATCCCGCGCAGCGGCGAGGAATGGCCTGAAGTCTGCGACCAGCTCGCCGAGACCTTGCTGACCGGCAGCAGCAAGCGCGGCAACCGCCCCGACGGCGTGGTCATCTTCCTCTGCCAGGACCCCGACACCGCCGCGGGCCAGGCTCCCCGCCAGGTGATGGAGCGGCTGCGGCCGCTCGCCCAGAGCCTGCGCCGCGCCTGCGGCCGGCTCGACATGCCCGTGCACGAGGCCCTGTGCATCTCCGACGGCCGCTTCTGGTCCTACTGCTGCCCCGATCCCCGCTGCTGCCCGCCCGACGGCACCCCTCTGTCCCTGCCGGGCACGTCGGTGATGGCCGCCGCCGCGACCTACGCCGGCATCGAGGTCCGCGGCACCCTCCGGGAGATGGAGGGCCGCTACGCACCCCTCACGGGCGACCGCGCCGAGGAGCAGCGCAAGGCGCTGGACGCCACGGCCTTCGCGATGGTCCCGCGCATCCTGGGCGGCGAGGGCTGCGAGCCCGTGCGGCAGGAGGCCCTCGCCCTCGCGCGGGCCCTGGTCGACCGGTTCCAGGAGACACCGCCGCTCCCGGGCCGCTCCGCGTCCGACGCCCGCGACGACTCCCTCCTGACCGACGAGGAGGCCGCCACGGTCATCGTGGGCCTCCAGGACCGCGTCACCCGCGACCACGCCGCGGAGTGGATGGAGGGCCCGCGCACCCCGGCCGTCCTGAGGCTGTGGCGGGCCCTCGCCCGCCGCTGCGTGCCCCCGTACGAGGAGTATGCGGCGGCGCCCGTCGCGCTGGCCGGCTGGGTGGCCTGGGCCACCGACGACCAGCCCGAGGCGAGGGTCGCCCTGAGCCGGGCCCTCGCCGCCGACCCCGAGTACGTCTTCGCCCAGCTGCTCTACCGCGCGTGCAACGAAGGGCTGGATCCCGAACCGCTGCGCCGGTGCCTGCGTCACGAGAAAGCCGATCGTGCCCTCCAGGACGCGGTCCGGGCCGAGGTGGAGCGCATCGAGGCGGTGGCCGCGGCGACGGCTGCCGGAGCGGAGGGCCCCGGCGCCACGAGGGTCGTCCGGCGCCGGCCCAGGCCGGGCGGCCCCGGCGGCAGCACCGGCCCCGGGGGCCCGGGCGGCCCGGCGGGGAAGCCGCGCGCACGGCGCCGGAGCCCGCGCAAGCGGGACCACAGCCACGAGGACCGGCCCCGGTGAAACCGTGGCCCACACAGGCGGCCGCGCACACCGTGACCTCGGCGGGGCCGCCGCCGTTCATCCGGGTGGCCCGCAAACGTCGTCCGTCGTCCCGGTTCGTGACACCACAGGGGAGCGCAGTCCAGTGCAAGGCATCGTCCCCCAGGGCCGGCCGCCCCGGCCCCGTCCGGCTCCGCCGTCCCGCCCCGCCCCGGGGCGCCCGCCGGCTCCGCAGCCCGTGCACACGGCCATGATCTGCGTCGCGCTGCCCGCCCTCGCGATCTCCGGGGAGCACGGGCAGTTGACCGGGCAGGGGCTCGACGGGTTCTACCGCAGCGGGCGCCGGCTCCTGGCCCGCTGCAGGCTGAAGGTCGGCGGGGCCGAGCCGCTGCCCGTGCAGGGACGCATGCTGGGGGCCGACCGGGCCCGCTTCGTCGGTGCCGTGCGGACCGCTGCCGACTCGGGCCCTGACCCCGCCGTCACGGTCGAGCGCCTGCGGACGGCCGAGGGCGTGGAGCGGATCACCCTGCGCAGCACCGCGGCACGTGCCCTGCGGCTGCCCGTCGAGGTGTCGCTCGGCACCGATCTCGCGGAGCTGGGCGCGGTCGCGGCCGGTGCCCCCGGGCCCGAGGTCCCCGCGGGCGTGCACGCCTCCGGGCTGCGGTGGTCCACCGGCGAGGCACAGGCGGCGGTCACCACCGACCCCCCGCCGGGGGACGCCCTGGCATCGGCGGGGATGCTCTGCTGGGAGATCGAGCTGCCGCCCGGCGGCACCCGCAGCATCGAGCTCCGCGTCCTGCCCGAGCAGCCCGGCCGGATCCGGCAGCCCGAGGCGGCCGTCCCGGCGGGCCGTGCCTCCACGGCCCCGTGGGGAGATCCGCAGGCCGAGGGCGACGACCCCCGGGCCGGTGCGCTGCTCGCCTCCGCCCTCGACGACCTCCGGGCCCTGCTCGTCCGCGACCCCAACAGCCCCGGTGACGTCCACTTGGCGGCCGGCGTCCCCTGGCGCTGCGGCCTCGCTCCTGCCGAGGCCCTCTGGGCGGCGCGGATGACGCTCCCCCTCGGGGTCCGGCTGGCCGCGGGGACGCTGCGCACCCTGGCCCGGACGCAGCTCGCGGGGCCGGGCCCCGACAAGGGGCGGATCCCCGGAGCGCTGCGCCACGCCGGGGCGCACCTGCCGCCCGGCTGCACGGGCACCGAGGCCACACTGCTCTTCCCCGCCGTCCTGGCCGAGGCCCGGCGGTGGGGGCTGCCCGAGCGGGAGACGGAGGCGCTGCTGCCCGCGGCCGAGCGGTGCCTCGAGTGGCTGAGGAGCGCGGCGGGGGAAGAGGGGTACCTCGCGGATCCACTGCCCGGCGGGCCGTACCGCTGCGAGACGCAGGCGCACGCCCACCGCGCGGCCCTGCTCGGGGCCGACCTGCTGGAGACCTACGGCCGTCCCGGGGCCGAGAGCTGGCGGAGCTGGGCGGCCGGGCTGCGCAGGCGCTTCCGCGAGGACTTCTGGGTGGAGGACCCGGGCGGCGGGCGCCCCGCAGCGGCCCGCACGCCCGAAGGGCGCCGGATACCGCACCTGGGGAGCGCGGCCGCGCACCTCCTCGACACCGGCCTGCTCGGCGGGGGAATGCAGGCGCCCGGGCTGCTCGACAAGGTGCAGACCGAACAGCTCGCCCGGCTGCTCGGAGGGCCTGCGCTCGACTCCGGCTGGGGCCTGCGCAGCCTCGGGGCGAAGGAGCCGGGGCACAACCCCTTCGGTCACCGCAGCGGCGCCGTCCGGGTCCACGAGACGGCCGTGGCCGTGGCGGGCCTGGCCTCCGCCGGTTACGAGAAGGAGGCCGGCGCCCTGCTGCGGGGCACCTTGGACGCGGCGGCCGCGTTCGGCCACCGGCTGCCGGAGATGTACGCGGGGGAGCAGCGCACCGCCGGGAGCGCGCCCCTGCCCCACCCGGCCGCGTGCCGGCCCGCGGCTGTCGCCGCCGCGGGAGCGGTGCACCTGCTGACCGCGCTCGCCGGCCTGCGCCCCGACGCCCCGGCGGGATGCGTGGCGGTGCGACCGCTGCACACCGCCCCGCTGGGCGCGCTGAGGTTCACCGGGCTGCGCATCGCGGAGCAGCCGTTCGCCATGAGGATCAGCAGGCTCGGCCTCGGCATGGTCGAGGAAGCAGCCGACGGCCTGCAGCTGGGGGTGTGAACCGGTTGGATCCCGAGCTCACCGAGGAGGCGCTCACCGGCCCTGCTCAAGACCCTGTTTATCGTCAGGAAGACGACTATGATCGCGTCATGCCCTACGACCCGTCGGCCTTTCCGCCCTTCGCTGTCACCGTCGACCTGGTCGTGCTCACCGTGCGCCGCCATGCCCTGTGCGCTCTGGCCGTCCGCCGCGGAGAGCCGCCGTTCCAGGGCCGCTGGGCGCTGCCGGGCGGCTTCGTAAGGGGAGACGAGGACCTGACGACCGCAGCCGCGCGGGAGCTGGCCGAGGAGACGGGGCTGAACGCCCACGACCCGGCGGGCCCCTCGCCGGTCAACGCCGCCCATCTCGAACAGCTCGCCACCTACGGCGATCCGAAGCGGGACCCGCGCATGCGGGTGGTGAGCGTCGCGCACTTGGCGCTCGCGCCCGATCTGCCCGCCCCGCGCCCCGGGGGCGACGCGCACAGCGTGCGCTGGGCGCCGGTGGAGGACCTGCTGGACCAGGAGGTCGGCTACGGCCGCGACGGCGAGCAGGTGACCCCCCTCGCCTTCGACCACGCGCAGATCCTCGCCGACGGAGTCGAGCGCGCCCGGTCCAAGATCGAGTACTCCTCGCTCGCGACGGCCTTCTGTCCCCAGGAGTTCACGGTCGGCGAGCTGCGCCGGGTCTACGAGGCGGTGTGGGGCGTGGCGCTGGACCCGCGCAACTTCCACCGGAAGGTGACCGGCACGCCGGGCTTCCTGGTGCCCACCGGCGGCACGACGACACGCCAGGGCGGCCGGCCCGCCCAGCTCTTCCGGGCCGGCGGGGCCACGCTTCTGAACCCGCCCATGCTGCGTCCCGAGGCCTAGTCCGCAAGGGGATCGCGCCTGTGAGAGGCACCTGGCGGTCCGGCGTGCCCAGGGGTGGGACACGCCTTACAACTGCCTACATTGCGTAGCAAATAGGACATAGCGGGTTACGGTGCTGACGTACCTCCCCGCAGTTCCCGCGCCCTCGGGCCGCCTCGGTCACCGAGCGGGCCGAGGGGTGCCGCCGAGCCGTCTCACGCCCCGCGAGAGAAGCCATGATCCAGGCCATCGGACTCACCAGCGCCCCCCAGCGCAACCGGTTCCCCGCCGTCGACGACCTCACCTTCGAGGCCCGCCCCGGCCGGGTCACCGTCCTGCTCGGTGACCACGGAGCGGGCAAGACCAGTGCCCTGCGCCTCCTCCTGCGCCTCGACCCCGGTCGCGGCGTCGCGCTCTTCCGCGGCCGGCCCCTCGACCGGGTCCCGCACCCCACCCGCGAGATCGGGGTCGTCCTCGGGGACGTCCCCGGCCACCCGGCCCGCAGCGCCCGGGGACACCTGCGCATGCTCAGCGCCGCGGCCGGCGTCCCCGCCGAGCGCGCCGACGAGGTCCTCGAGGTCGTCGGCCTGACGGGCCTGGCCGGCCAGCGCCTGGGCGACTTCTCCCTGGGCATGGACCGGCGCCTCGGCATCGCCGCCGCCCTCCTCGGCGACCCCCACACCCTCGTCCTGGACGAGCCCGCGCACGAGCTCTCCCCCCGCGAGACCGCCTGGCTGCACGGAATGCTGCGGGCCTACGCGGACCACGGTGGCGCCGTCCTCGTCACCTCACGGGACCCCAAGGAGGCGGCCCGCATCGCCGACCAGGTCGTCACCATCGACGACGGCCGTCTCGTCGCCGACCAGGAGGCGACCGAGTTCGCCCGCACCCGGCTGCGCCCGCGCGTCGCCGTCCAGTCGCCCTTGGCCGCCCGCCTCGCCCACGCCCTCACGGCCGAGGCCGACCAGGCCGTGACCGCCGAGGGCCGGCCGGCCGTGGAGGTCGTGGAGGAGGGCGGCAGCCGGCTGTCGGTCTACGGCAGCACCTGCGCGACCGTCGGCGAGACGGCCTACCGGCACGGAATCCTCATCCACCGGCTGACCGAGGAGATCGGCGACAGCGGCCCCGTACCCCCGCTGCTGCGCGCCGACGGCCGCCGGGCCGGCTCCGCCGCAGCCCCGCCCGGCGCGGCGCCCGCAGAGGCCTCGGACACCCCCGAAGGCTTCCGTGCGGAGGCGGACGGCCCCTCGTCCGCCGGGGAAGCGGAGCCCTCAGGGCGCTCCGGCCCGCCGGCCGGGCACGCCCGGTCCGCCCACGCCGGCACGCCCGGCACCGCCGTCCCCCCGGACCTCGCCGTCGAGCTCCCCCGCGTCCACA
>NZ_JBPQTS010000224.1:0-8406 GCF_051386455.1 Streptomyces sp. URMC 124 | reverse complement strand
GACGGGCGTGGGGGCCGAGGTGGGGGCCGGCGTCCGGAAAGGGACGTACGCCGGTACGGGCGCAGGCGGCGGATAGCCGTAGGCCGGTGGCGGATAGCCGTAGGCCGAGCTCCCTGCCGCGCCACCGGGCCGGCCGGGCGACCCGGTGGCCGGAGTGCCGGAGGGCGTCCCCGCGGGCGTACCGGAGGGCGGCGATCCGCCGGGCGAGCGGGCGCCGGAGCCGTACCCGTACCCCGCTCCGTAGCCCGACGCGTAGCCCGCTCCGTAGCCCGATCCGTAGGTGGTGCGGGGGTCGGGAGGCGGCTGCGGGGCGGGGGTGGCAGGCGTCGTGGGGACGTATCCGGCGGGCTGTGCGCTCCCCAGGTCGGGCTGCGTGAGCATCCGGCCGGAGGCGACGGCGTCCAGGAGGCGCTGCGCCTCGGTCGAGCCCATGCGGGTCTGCGGGTCCTTGCGGAGGAGCCCTTCGAGGAGGGGGGTGAGGGGACCGGCGCGCCGCGGCGTGGGCAGTTCGTCCTGGACGACGGCCTGCAGGGTGCCGAGCGCCGACGTGCGGCGGAAGGGCGAGACGCCCTCGACCGCCGCGTACAGCGTGGCGCCCAGCGACCACAGGTCCGACGGGGTGCCGGGCCGCTGTCCCAGGGCGCGCTCGGGTGCCAGGTAGTCGGGCGAGCCGACGAGGTCGCCGGTGCGGGTGAGCGTGCCGGAGCCCTCCACCAGGGCGATGCCGAAGTCGGTCAGCACGACGCGGCCGCTGGGCTCCAGCAGGACGTTGGCCGGTTTGACGTCGCGGTGCAGGACGCCGGAGGAGTGCGCGCTGCGCAGGGCCTGCAGCACCATCGACCCGACCTTGGCGGCCTCCTTCGGGGTGAGGACGCCCTCGTGCTGCAGGATCTCGGCGAGCGACCGGCCGCGGACGAACTCCATGACGATCCACGGGCGGCCGTCCTGCTCGACCACGTCGTGAACGGTGATGACGTTGGGGTGGCTGATGCGGGCGGCGGCGCGGGCCTCCTGTTTCAGGCGTGCGTAGAGGGTGCGGACCTCCTGTTCGCGCAGGTGGTCGGGGGCCCGGACCTCTTTGGCGGCGACCTCGCGGTCGAGGAGCTCGTCGAGGGCGCGCCAGACCACGCCCATGCCGCCGCTGCCCAGTTGGTCGACGAGCCGGTACCGTCCGGCCAGTAACGGGTGTCGCCGCTGCTCTTCGTCCACTCCGTGCGCCCCCCTCCCCGTACGCACGGCACCCCCAGCCGCGCGCGTTTCGGGCCACACTGGCTCGGACGGTGCAACCTCGTTCGGCGTTCCCGGTTCCGCGTACGCCGGAAGCGCGGTGCACGGCGCATCGGTGCGGGCTCAGGCGTGCGCATCCGGAGTGCGGCTCACCGTGCGCCCCAGCCGGCCGGCGGCGCCGGCGAAGGCGACGGCGTCGTGGACGGCCGCTCCCCCGGGGTCGTTGTTGAAGTAGGCGTAGACGTGGGCCCGGTCGGGCCAGGTGTCGGCGATGCGCCCGGCCCAGCTCGCGAGCGCCGCCCGGCCGTAGCGCGGCCAGGGCCGGGCCCGCCCGCTGTGGAAGCGCACGTATCCCCAGGGAGCCGTGCGCCACAGCGGCGTGACGGGCCGCGAATCGCGGTCGGCCCAGCACAGTGCGGCGCCGTGGCCGCGCAGGAGGTCGCGGACCTCGTCGGTCCACCAGGAGTCGTGGCGGGGCTCGACGGCCACGCGGACGCCCTCGGGGAAGCAGCCCAGCGCGGTGTCCAGCAGGGCCGGGTCGGCGCGCAGGGTGGGCGGCAGCTGGAGCAGGACGGGGCCCAGCCGGTCGCCGAGCGCGGAGGCGTGCCGCATCAGCCGCTGGACCGGCTCCTGGGGCTCGCGGAGACGTTTGATGTGGGTCAGGTAGCGGCTGGCCTTGACCGCCATGACGAAGCCCGCAGGCGTGCGGTCGTGCCAGTCGCCGAAGGTCCCGGGCGGCGGCAGCCGGTAGAAGGCGTTGTTGTTCTCGACGGTGGCGAATCCCTTGGCGTACTCCTCCAGCCACAGCCGCTGCGGGCAGCCGTCCGGGTAGAGGACGCCGCGCCAGTCCTTGTACTGCCAGCCCGAGGTCCCGACGTGGAGAGGCATGGGGTGATCCCTGCCCCGGGCGGCCGGGCGCGTCCCGTAGGGCCCGCGAGGAACGCCGGATCGGCGGTGCGGGGAACACCGCGTCGGCGGTGCGCGGGCCGGCCGGGTCCGGTGGCTGCGGTTGACTGGGGGCATGGACGAGGCTGCCTGCATCTTCTGCGCGATCGCCGGGGGCGCCGCGGCCGCCCACCGGGTCTTCGAGGACGGGACGGCCGTGGCCTTCCTGGACGCGAGGCCGCTGTTCCCCGGCCACGTGCTGGTGGTGCCCCGGCGGCACGCCGAGACGCTCACCGACCTGTCCGCGGACGAGGTGGGGCCGTTCTTCGCCCGGGTGCGGCGGATCGCGGGGGCCGTGGAGCGCGGGACGGGTGCCGCCGGGTCGTTCGTGGCCGCGAACAACCGGGTGAGCCAGTCGGTGCCGCATTTCCACGTGCACGTCGTGCCGCGCAACCGCAAGGACGGCCTGCGCGGCTTCTTCTGGCCCCGGGGGCGCTACGCGTCGGACGAGGAGGCGGCGGAGGTGGCGGAGCGGGTGCGGGCGGCGCTGGAGGTGGACTGAGCGGCCTGCGTGCTCGGCGTGGGTGCTCGGCGTGGACGCCTGCCCGGGCTGCCGACGTGGACTATCGGCGGGAATCTGACCATATTGGATGTATGGCTTCCCTCGTTCTCCGGAGCCCCCGGGAGAAGAGGTGGATCATGAGATTCCGCGATCGCGTGGACGCCGGCCGCCGCCTGGCGGAGCAGCTGGGTCACCTGCGCGCCGAGAACCCCGTCGTCCTGGGCCTGCCGCGCGGCGGCGTCCCGGTGGCCTACGAGGTCGCGCAGGCGCTCGGGGCTCCGATGGACGTGGTGCTCGTGCGCAAGCTGGGTGTTCCCTTCCACGAGGAGCTGGGTTTCGGCGCCATCGGCGAGGGCGGCGTGCGGGTCGTCCACAGCGACATCGTCCGGATGGGCCGCGTGGACGAGGACGACCTGGCCGAGGTGCAGCAGCGCGAGGAGGCGAACCTGGCCCGTCAGGCCGAGCGGTTCCGCGGCGGCCGCGCACGGATCCCCTTGCGGGGCCGCACGGCGATCGTGGTCGACGACGGCATCGCCACCGGCGCCACGGCGTCGGCCGCCTGCCGGGTGGTCCGGGCCCAGGAAGCGGCCCGTGTGGTGCTCGCCGAGCCGGTGGCGGCGCCGGACGCGGCGCAGGCGCTCCGCGCGGAGGTGGACGAGCTGGTCTGCCTCTCCACCCCGCCCGTCTTCTACGCGGTCGGCGAGTGGTACCAGGACTTCTCCCAGACCCCGGACGAGGAAGTGATCGACCTGCTGGAGCGCAACAGGGCGGCAACGACGGACCCCGGAGGTGTGTGATGGCGACGGAGAAGATCGTCGAGAGCTCCATCGACATGGAGTTCCGCGAGGCCGGTGCGCTGACCCAGGCGGCGGTGCGGCTGCACATGGACGACGGCTCGGACTTCACCGCGGTGGGACGGTCCAACCGCAACCCCGCCGACCCCACCCAGCAGCGCGTCGGCGAGGAGGTCGCGGCGGCACGCGCGCTGCGCGACCTGTCCGAGCAGCTGCTCGACAAGGCGGGGGTGGACATCGAGGAGGCCACGCACGTGGCGACACGGCTGAACCACTGACGATGACGACGCGGCCGTCCGGTTGCGGACGGCCGCGCACCACGGCCACGGTCAGATGTCGATGCCGTCGGCCACCCGGGACGAGGGGACGCAGAGCATCCCGTCGAAGGCGTCCGCCACCGGTACGGGCAGGTACGCGCTCTGCACGCGGGTCCGGTCGGGGCTGCCGCCGCCCCGCGGTGCCGTGCGCAGCCCGGCGAGGCCGGCGGCTCCGGCCGGCATAGCGTCGGCGAACGCGGCTTCGATGCTTCCGGGTTCGGGGGCCTCCAGCGCCGTGTCGTCGACGGTGAAGCCGAACCGGGCACTCTCCTCCAGCCTCATCTCCGCCGTGCGCCCGCCGACGGACGACACGCCCAGGGCGAAGTAGGCGTCGCCCAGGGCGCGGTGGAGGAACTGCCCCATGGGAAAGGCCGTCGGGTATCCGTCGAAGGCGACGGTCTCCTTCTGGAGGTGGGCGTTGTGGGCCATCAGCACGACCCGGGCGTCCGGTTCGGCGTGTTGCAGGTGCCACAGGACGGACCCGGCCATGTAGGTCTCCCGGGACGAGGTGTCGGCGTCGAGCCCGGTGCCGGCGAAGAGGGCGGCCATGGCCCGGATGGTGTAGTCCGCGTGGCACGCGGCCTCCAGACGCCGCAGCGCGACCTCGTACGCGTACCGCCCGGTGCGGGCGACCTGCAGGGGCTCGGTGGCGCGGAAGCGGATGAGGAGGCGGGCGAGGGCGGCCGTGAGGGCGTCCTGCTCGATGGCGTCCAGCCGCGACCAGGCGGGTGCGGCGGCGGCCGCCGACTCGCCGGCGAAGCGCTCGGCGATCCGGACGGCGGTCTCGGCCTCCGGCAACGCCTCGGGGTCTGCCGCGCGAAGGTGGTCGACCACCGGTTGGAGCGCGGGGAGCAACGAGCCGCCTGCAGCCGGGACGTCGACGCCCGCGAACCGTACGGGCCGCTCCGCCGTGCGGTTGTGCAGGCGCAGCGAGCGCAGGGGTTCCTGGAGGCCCATGGGCAGCGCGGCTCCGCTGATCCGCTCGAGGTCGCCGTCCGGGCCGGCGCCCCGGACCCAGGCGTCGAGGGCGAAGGCTTCGCTGAATCCGTACTCGAAGGCGAGGACGGTGAAGCCGCAGCGCTCGACCAGGAAGCGCAGGAGGCGCCGGCGCACGAGGCCGAACTCGTGGATGAAGTGCGAGCTCTCGCCGACGCCGACGACGCGGGCGTCGCCGATGAGCTCGCGCAGCGGCTCCAGGTCGTCGAGCGGGGCGTCGGGGTCGAGGGTGGTCAGGGTGGTGGCGTGTGCGCGCAGCCAGCGTGCGAAGGGGGCGCGGGCGGCGGAAGGCTGAGCAGGCATGCTGAAGTCTCGTCTCTCGGTGGAGTGGTGTGCGGATGCAGATGCAGATGCAGATGCAGATCACCGATACGGGAGCGCGCCGTGCGGCGGGCTCCCGGAGAGACGTCAGCGGAAGAGCGTGCCCGGAACCATGGTTCGACCCTAGCTGCCGCGGCGAACGCCGGACAAAGGGTTTTCCGCGGTCAGCCGACCGTTTCCGTTGCTGATTCCGTTGCCGTTTCCTCGGCCGGGAGGCTGTCCATGAAGGAGCTCACCGAGAAGACGGCCTGGCCCGGTCCGGGCGGCCCGTAGCCGGGCGGGGAGGACAGGCCGTACTCCTCCAGCGTCGCCCGGTACACCTCCAGCAGCCGCACGTGGTACTCCAGCGGGGCGCCCTCCGGGTTCAGCTTGCCCAGGGGCGTGGTCGGTTCGGGGCACCAGGTGGTGAACCGCGGGACGATGCCGTGGGACATGAAGAACCGCAGCCCCTCCGCCGTGGACGCGATCGCCTCGTCGACGGTGGCGAAGCCGTCCGGGGTCGCCATCTCCACGCCCGCCACGAAATTGGGGATGACGTTGCGGGCGCCGAAGACGTCGGCGGAGTCGAGGATCCGCCGGTGCCACTCGGCGCGGCCGACGTAGCGCTCCTTGCCCGGGCAGTAGAGCTCGAAGAGCCGCTCGTCCCACACCTCGAAGTTGGGGTGGTAGATGCGGATGCCGTAGTCGTGGAAGCGCTGCACGTCGGCCTTGGGCAGGGCCTGGGCGACGACCTTGCCGATCCAGCGGCCCGGGAAGCGCTCCTCGATGGCCTGGGCGTAGCGGCCGTAGAAGTCGGCCTCGGTGCGGCCGGCGACCTTGGAGGTGATGGCGCCGCCGGTCAGGGTGTAGGCCTGGGAGGCCCGGGCGGTGTCGTACCGGTCGATGATCTCCAGCGCCTCCAGCACCTCCTCGACCGGCTTGACGCCGGTGTAGGGGCGGCCGGCGGCCTTGTGCTGGCGCCAGTTGTGGTTGATGTCGCAGTACTGACACTCCTCCTTGGCGCCGAAGTACTGGCACACGCGGAAGACGGTGAGGTAGACGAGGTAGCCCCACTGGATGGTCGGGGCGACCTCCATCACGGACTTCCCGTTGGGGAGCGTCTCGCGGTAGTAGTCGGGCATCGGCGGCAGGCCGACGTCCGAGATGCGCCGCCCGTCGAGGTAGAGGCCCAGGGTGCCGTCCGGTCCGGCCTGGACGCGGTAGGGCGAGGCGGGGTTGACGCGGACGGAGACGACCGTGCGGCGCAGCTCGTAGGGGCCGCCCGTCAGGACGATCTCCTCGGGCGGGCGGCGCAGGGCGGCGGCGCCGAGCTCGGGGAGGGTGCGGTGGTCGAAGGAGAAGATGAAGTACGACTTGGGCTTGATCCCGCCGGTGGCTTCGTTGGTGGTGTCGCTGAGGGCGGAGTCGTCGAAGGCCATGCCTCCGCGCAGCAGGTCCTCTTTGATCACGGCTTCCCGCGGGATGTGCGGGAAGCGCTCCATCAGGCTCTCGATCAGGTGGGTCCGGCCGGTCATCTCGGTGCTCCCCCTCGTGGTTCTGCGTGGCCCGCTTACTCGGGCGTCAGTTTCTTCTGCTTCCCCTGTGGGCCTGGCGCGATCTCTGCGGCAGACTCGCCCTCGTGATCACTGACGCTAGTCCTGCCCGCCGCAGGAGAATCAACCGGGTCCGCAGTTGCGGCGTTTCGCCCCCGTACGCACGGGGCTGCTGCGAAACGATCACCCTCCGTGAAGGGACTGTCCGGATAACGGACGAGTTAACCGGATCTTCGGCCGCCTGCTCATACTCGACATTCCCGATCTCGCATATTGGACAGGCACGACCATGAGCCGGACAACCACCACACCTCCCCCGCAGACGGAGAGCGCCCCGCAGGGCTCGCCCCTGTCGAACGGACTCAAGCAGCGGCACCTTTCGATGATCGCCCTCGGCGGCGTCATCGGCGCGGGCCTCTTCGTGGGCTCCGGCGCCGGCATCGCCGCCGCGGGCCCGTCGATCGTGCTCGCCTACGCCGCGTCCGGCCTGCTCGTGATGTTCGTGATGCGGATGCTCGGCGAGATGTCCGCCGCCAACCCCGCCTCCGGCTCCTTCTCCGTCCACGCCGACCGTGCGATCGGCCCGTGGGCCGGCTTCACCGCGGGCTGGATGTTCTGGACGCTGCTGGTCGTGGGCGTGGCGATCGAGGCGATCGGCGCCGCCCACATCGTGCAGGGCTGGCTCCCGGGCACCCCGTCCTGGATGTGGGTCCTGGTGTTCATGGCCCTCTTCTGCGGCAGCAACCTGGCCGCGGTCTCGAACTTCGGCGAGTTCGAGTTCTGGTTCGCCGCGCTGAAGATCGGCGCCATCGCCCTGTTCCTGATCCTGGGCGCGCTCGCCATCCTGGGCGTCCTGCCCGGCAACGACGCCCCCGGCGCCGCGCACCTCCTGCACGACGGCGGATTCCTGCCCAACGGCATGGACGGCCTGCTCATCGGGCTCCTGGCCTCCCTCGCCGCCTACGGCGGCCTGGAGACGGTGACCATCGCCGCCGCCGAGTCCGAGAACCCCGTCAGCGGCGTGGCCAAGGCCGTGAAGACCACCATGTGGCGGATCGGCATCGTCTACGTCGGCTCGATGCTGGTCATCGTCACGCTGCTCCCGTGGAACGACGGCTCCGTCACCACGAGCGGCCCCTACGCCGCCGTGCTCGACCGCCTCGGCGTCCCCGGCGGCGGCCAGATCATGAACGTCGTCGTCCTGATCGCCCTGCTGTCCGCCATGAACGCCAACATCTACGGCTCCTCGCGCATGGCCTACTCCCTGGTCTCACGCGGCCAGGGCCCCAAGGCGCTGGGCAAGGTCTCCGGCGGCGTGCCGCGGCGCGCGGTGCTCGCCTCGTCCGCGTTCGGCTTCTTCGCCGTCCTGCTGTCGTACTGGTACCCGACCACCGTCTTCGCCTGGCTGCTGAACATGGTCGGCGGGGTCGTCCTCATCGTGTGGGGCTTCATCGCCGCCTCCCAGCTGATCCTCCGCCGCCGCCTGGAGCGGGAGGCGCCCGAGCGGCTGGTGGTGCGGATGTGGGCCTTCCCCGTCCTCACCTGGGTGACGCTGGCCGGCGTGGCGGGCGCACTGGTCCTCATGGGCCTGGAGACCGACACACGCGTCCAGCTGTACTCCACGGGCGGCCTGGCCATCGCGCTGGCCGTGGTCGGCTACGTCCAGCAACGGGCGGCGGCCCGCAGGGACGCGGAGGGCCCTGCGGGCGGCTGAGCCCGGCGCCGCACCCCTTAACGGCGAAGGCCGGCCCCCGTCCCGACGGACGGGGGCC
>NZ_JBPQTS010000223.1:0-8529 GCF_051386455.1 Streptomyces sp. URMC 124 | reverse complement strand
ACAGCACCGGCCGGGCCGGGTCCGCCGCCGCGGATCGTGGTCGACGAAGACGACCCGCGCCCCGCCCGCCACCCGTTCCCCCACCGCGTCGTCCAGGAGCGTCCGCGATGCCGGGTCCAGCCCCGTCCACGCCTCGTCCAGGACGAGCAGCCCGGGCGTGCCCAGGAGGCCCTGGGCGACGGCGACCTTCTGGCTGGTGCCCTTGGACAGCTCGGACAGCGGCGTCCCGGCGTACGCACCGGCGCCGAACCGCTCCAGCCACTCCCGCGCACCGCGCGCGGCGGCGGCGCGGCCGAGGCCGTGGATGCGGCCCAGCCGCGTGAGGTAGGCGCCCGCGGTCATCGGCAGCGCGGCGGGGAAGCGTTCGGGGACGTAGGCGGCGCGGGGCCGTCCGGTGATCCGGCCGGTGCTGGGGGCGTCGATGCCCGCGAGCAGGCGCAGCAGCGTGGACTTGCCGCTGCCGTTGGCGCCTTCGACCCGCAGCAGGCTGCCTTCGGGGATGTCGAGGTCGACGTCGCGCAGTATCCACGGCCCGCCGAGTCCGTAGCGGCGGCCCACCCCCGTGAGTCTCATCCTGTCACCTTAAAGGGCGCTGCCTGGCGGCTGGCAGACTGGTGGCCGTGACCAGCCCTGACGCACCCCAGTTCGTCCTGCCCCTCGTCGTACGGATCGAGAAGGACGCCCCGCCCGCCCGGACCGACGCCCTGGAGACCGCGGCGCGCGCCGTGCTGACGCTCCTGGCGGACGAGCGGGCCGCGACCGGGAGCGACGGCGAGGACGGCGAGTGGGCGCGGGCCGTACGGGACTGGCAGGACTCCCGGATCCGCAAGGTGGTGCGCAGGGCGCGCGGCGCGGAGTGGCGCAAGGCGTCGGCGCTGCCGGGCATCACGGTGACCGGTGAGCGGGCGGAGGTGCGGGTGTTCCCGCCGGTGCCGCTCGACGGCTGGCCCAAGGAGCTCGTGAAGCTGCAGGTGTCGGGCACGGACCTGGACGACCCGGAGCCGCCCGCGGCGGCGGACCCGGCCCGGCCGGTGCTGTGGATGAGCCCGGAGCTGGAGATGTCCGCGGGCAAGGCGATGGCGCAGGCGGGGCACGGTGCCCAGCTGGCGTGGTGGGGGCTGGACGACGCCGCGCGCGCGGCCTGGCGCGAGAGCGGCTTCGCGCTCTCCGTGCGGACCGCTCCCCCGGCCCGCTGGGCGGAGCTGGCGGCGAGCGGCCTGCCGGTGGTGCGGGACGCGGGGTTCACGGAGATCGCACCGGGCTCGTGCACGGTGGTGGCGGAGCACCCCGCACTGCGGTACGGAAGCGTCCGGAGGGGCTGACGGGGCTCACAGAGAGACCTGTGATACTGACGGCAGAAACACGTGTTTTGGCGCCAGGGGGTAAGAAAGTTGTCGAAAAGGACCGCGCGCGGCGCGACAGCCCTCGTCACCGCGGGCGCCGTCGCCGCGCTCGCGATGGGTCTGACCGCCTGCGATCCCGACGAGAAGAAGGACGGCGGCAAGAGCTCCGCCCCGGCCTCCTCCCAGGGCTCCGGCAAGAGCTCCGCGGACGGCGGGCCCGAGGAGAACAAGAAGCCCGAGGAGAAGTGGGACGGCAAGGTCAAGGTGCTCGGGGACGGCTCGATGTCCTACACGGGCCCGCAGCCGAACCAGCCCAAGCCCGAGAAGCTCAAGCCCGGCGAGAAGCCGCCGCAGTTCGTGGTCTTCTCCTGGGACGGCGCGCTGGAGGGTGACGACCACCTCTTCTCGCACTTCCGCCAGGTCGCCAAGGACAACAACGCCAAGATGACCTTCTTCCTCACCAGCATGTACCTGCTGCCGAAGTCGAAGGCGTCCCTGTACAAGCCGCCGCAGCACAAGCCGGGCGACGCGGCGATATCCTTCGCGACCGACCCGCACATCAAGGACACCCTGGGCCAGCTGCGCGGCGCGTGGCTCGACGGCAACGAGATCGGCACGCATTTCAACGGGCACTTCTGCGGCGGCAAGGGCGGCGGCGACTGGAGCGTCGCCGAGTGGAAGAGCGAGATCGAGCAGTCGTACTCCTTCGTCGAGAACTGGAAGACGAACACGGGCCTGAAGAGCCTCCCGCCGCTGCCCTTCGACTTCAAGAAGGAGCTGGTCGGCGGGCGCGCCCCGTGCCTGGAGGGGCAGAAGAACATGCTGGCCGCGGCCCAGCAGTTCGGCTGGCGCTACGACGCGAGCTCGCCGGGCGACTTCCAGATCTGGCCGTCCAAGATCAACGACATCTGGAACTTCCCGCTGCAGCTGATGCCGTACCCCAAGAGCGAGAAGCAGGTCCTGTCGATGGACTTCAACTTCCTCTACAACCAGTCCGGCGACAACACCAAGGGCGACCCGGCCAAGTACGCGGAGTGGCGCAAGCTCACCCGGGACGGCTACCTCAACGGCTTCGAGCGCGTCTACAACGGCAGCCGGGCGCCGATGTTCGTCGGCAACCACTTCGAGGACTGGAACGGCGGCATCTACATGAAGGCCGTCGAGGACGTCGTGAAGTCGGTCTGCAAGCGGGACGGGGTGCGCTGCGTGTCCTTCAAGCAGCTCGCCGACTGGCTGGACGCCCAGGACCCCAAGGTCCTGGCGAAGTTCCGCGGCCTGGACCCGGCGCAGTCGCCGGACTGGGCCACGCTCGTCAAGTAGGCACCAGCAAGCACGCACTGACGCTGTCGCGTCAGCGTGCCGCGGGGGTGTACCGCGTCAGTGCTGCTGCGCCCCCGCCATGTACTTCGTCCAGATGTCCATGGGGAAGGTGCTGCCGGTGGCGTCCTTCGGGGCACCGCCCAGGCCGTCCAGCGGCAGCAGCTCCTGCGTCTGCGGATCGATGCGGGAGAGTGACACGGCGGTCGACACCGTGCCCCGGTAGCCGGCGAACCACGCGGACTTGTTGCCCTGCCCGGTGCCGGGCTTGCCGGCCGCGTCGGCGCCGGCCGCCCTGGCCGTCGTCGCGCTGCCGCGCCGGACCGCCTCCCGCAGGGCGTCGTCCACGGCGACGGCGACGGTCTGCGGCAGGACCCGCTCGGCCTTCGGCTTCTCGACGGGCACCTCGTTGCCGTTGCGGCTCAGCCGCTCGACGGAGAACGGCTCGCTGTGCAGCCCCCTGGCCGCGAAGGTGCCGTAGGCGCCGGCCATGCGGATGGCGCTGGGGGTCGCCGTCCCCAGGGAGAAGGCCGGCAGCTTCGTGCCGAGGCTGCTCTCCAGCAGGCCCGCGTCGACGGCCGCCTTGCCCACCCGGTCCAGGCCCACGTCCATGCCGAGCTGCATCATCGGAGTGTTCACGGACTGCGCCACGGCCTCCTTCAGGGTCACCTTCCCCCAGGACTTCCCGCCGTCGTTGACCGCCTTGACGATCTTCCCGGAGCGGTCCCAGTACGGGCCCTCGGGGGTGCGCAGGCTCACCTTGTTGTCGCCGTTGTAGACCGTGGCCGCGGAGACGGGGGTACGGGGCTTGCCGCGCTCCAGCTGGACGCCGTCGCGCAGGGCCGCCGCGTAGACGAACGGGGTGAAGGCCGTGCCCGCGGGGACGACGGAGGAGTTCGCGTCGTTGAAGCCCTGCTGGAGGTAGCCGGGGCCGCCGTAGAGGGCGACGATGCGGCCGTCGGTGGTGACCGACGCCGCACCGATGCGCACGTCCTTGTCGGAGGCGCGCTTGCCGGGGTCGAGCCGGCCCTTCACCTCGTCCGCGGCCTTCGTCAGGGCCGCCATGGACGGCTTCTCGAAGGTCGTGCGGATCTGGTAGCCGCCCAGGTCGAAGTCCTTCTCGGTGACGGGCGTGTGGGCGCTCACGTACGCCCGCGCCGTCTCGACGAGGTAGCCGGTCTGCCCGGTCAGGCCGGCCGGCTTCGGCGGGGCCTTCGGCTCGGGGAAGGAGGTGTAGCGGGCCCGCTCCTCCTTGGACAGCTTGCCGCCGTCGACCATCCGGTCCAGGATCCAGCCCCAGCGCTCCACCGCCCGCTCGTGGTTCTTCTTGCCCAGCGCCGGGTCGTACAGGCCCGCGCCCTTGAGCAGCGAGGCGAGGAAGGCGCCCTCGCTCACGTTGAGCTGGGAGACGTCCTTGCCGTAGTAGGCGTGGGAGGCGCGCTGGATGCCGTACGTGCCGCGGCCGAACCAGCTCGTGTTGAGGTAGCCCTCCAGAATGTCGTCCTTGCTCATCCGGTTGTCGAGCTTGATCGCGATGAACATCTCGGTGAGCTTGCGGGTGAAGGTCTGCTCCTGGTTGAGGTAGGCGTTCTTCACGTACTGCTGGGTGATCGTCGAACCGCCCTGGGTGCTGCCGCCGGTCACCATCCTGGTGACGGCGCGCACCATGCCGCTCGGGGAGATCCCGCTGTCCGAGTAGAAGGTCTGGTTCTCGGCCGCGAGCACGGCCCAGCGCACCTTCTCCGGGACCTTGTCGAGGTCGGTGTCCTGCCGGTTGACCTCGCCGGTACGGGCCATCTCCGTGCCGTCGGCCCAGTAGTAGACGTTGTCCTGCTGCGTGGCGAAGGCGTTGAGGTCGGCGGGTATGTCCGTACGCGCGTACATGATCGCCACGAGCGCGGCGAGCGTGCCGACGACGGTGGAGACGAGTCCGAGGACCTGGCGCCACGACGGGACCCAGCGCCGGAAGCCCTCGCGGCCCGGGCGCGGGTAGACGGGACGCAGCCGGCGCAACGGGCTCTTCCGGGGGGCGGCGCGTCTACGGCGGGCGGGGCCGGAAGGGCCGGAGGACCGGCGGCCGGCCGGAGGGGAGGCTTTCCGGGCATGCGCGGCATGCGCGCCATGCGTCCCTTTTCGTCGTTCGAACACCGCTCGACCCTATGGGGTCCGCTCCCATAGCGTAATGTTTTACTTCAATGTAAAAGCAGCAAATCTCGGGTCATACCCCTTGAAAGAAGCAGAAGGAACGCCGGAACGCCATGGAAACAGCTACACCGACCGTGGTGGCGCGCCATCCCCGACGCCGGGCGAACGGGGCGCTGGAGGGCGAGGTGCTCGCCGCCCTGCAGCGGGCGGAGGGGCCGCTGACGCCGCGCGAGGTGCAGGCCCGGCTGTCCGGTGAGCTCACCTACAGCACCGTGGTGACGATCCTGTCCCGGCTCCACGGCAAGGAGGTCCTCACCCGGACCCCGCGCGGCCGCGCCTACGCGTACGCCCCCGTCACCGACGAGGCGGGCCTCGCGGCGCGGCGCATGTGCCGCATCCTCGATGCGGTCCCGGACCGCGAGGTGGTCCTGGCCCGCTTCGTCGCGGACCTCCCGGTACCCGACGCCCTCCTCCTGAGGGCCCTCCTGACAGACGTCACCCTCCCGCCCCCGAGGTAGCCCGCACAAACCCGACCCGCCTCGCCCCGGACATCCTCGGACCCGCACACCCCAGCCCCAGGCCGGCCCGGCACCGCCGGACACCGCCGCGGCGGAGGGAGGCCGGCCAGCCTCTTGCCGCAGGCAAGAAAACCCGCCGCAACGGCGAGAAACCACTACGGCGCATCCCGGCGGTGCCGAGCGGCCTCAGGGCGGGACGGCACCGCCGGACACCACCGCGGGGGCGGCGCACCGTCGCGGCGGAGGGTGCTGCCCGGCGCCCCGTCGTCAGGGGCGACGGCGATGCACACGGCGGCGCCACAGGAACGTCGCGGCCGCGCCGCACACGGCCGCCGCGCCGCCCGCTGCCAAGGCGCCCCTCGGAGCGGCGGCGGCCGCGGGCGCGCCCGGCGCCGCCCCGCCGGTGATCGACGTGCGGACCGGCGCGACGGCCCGGACGCGCCCGACCGAGCGCACGGAGCCGTCCGCGTTCAGCAGCACCCGCTTCCCGTTCGGGCGCGCGAAGTCGAACATGTTCAGCAGCGAGCCCGCCCGGGCGTCGAAGGACGATCCGCCGATGGGCCCGGTGTCCCAGTTCCACTCGATGAAGCCGAGCACCGACGTCTGCTCGGTCGGCGTGTGGTCGACCGCGTTGACCTTGCTGTAGGGCGAGATCACCAGCAGGGGCTGCCGCGGCCCCGGCCCGCACCTGCCCGCGTACCCCCCGGCGGCTGCCGGCCCGGCCCGGCAGCCGGGCGCGTCCAGGGGTTTGCCGTGCGGCCCCTTCCCCCCGAGGCGGGAGCCGTTGCGCGGCGCGGCGTAGGCGTGGTCGTACCACCCGTCGGAGTCGTCGTAGGCGATGACGACGGCCGTGCTCCCCCACTGCGGCGCGCTCTGGATCTTGTTGATCCATTCGACGAGGAAGCGCTGCTCGTCGACGGGCCCGGAGTACCCCGCGTGCCCGTCCTGCGCGGCGGGCGCCTTGAGGAAGCTCACGGCGGGCAGCCGCCCGCCGCGCAGCGCGGCGTCGAAGTCCGTCAGGTCGTACTGGTGGTTCGCGGGCCCGTCGTGGCCGATCTCGGCGACGGAGCGCGGCGGCAGGTGGTGCGGGTTGGCGGTCGACCGGTAGTACTGGAACGGCTGGTGGTGCGGGCTGTAGTCGATCACCCGCGCGCCTCCGGCGTTGGCGTGCGTCCGGCCGGCGCAGCGCGCGTGGTGCCCGCCCCGCCCGTCCCAGGGGGTGCTCGGGCGGAACCCGCCCTGGAACCAGCCCCAGGTGACCTCCTCCTCGTTCAGCACGTCCCCGATGTTCCGGCCGGTCATGGCGGCGAGGGCGCCGCGCCCGGTCCGGTCCCGGTTGGAGCAGTCGTCGTAGGCCGGGTCGGGGTCGGTGAGGATCGTGCCGACGCCGTCGTCGTCCGGCGCGACGACGACCCGCGGATCCGGCTTCGCGGTGCGCCGCGGCCGCTCCGTGCCGGAGGCGGGGTCGGTGGAGACGACGCCGTGGGTCTGCCCGGAGACGAGGTTGATCGCGCCGGGCGTGGACGGCCCGTAGGTGGTGCTGAAGGAGCGGTCGTTGAGGGCGTAGTGCTGGGCGTAGTTCCACAGGGCGGTGACGGTGTTCCCGTCGTAGTAGTCCATGACGAGGCCGGGCTCGCCGAAGAGCCGCCCCGAGCACTTCCCGGAGTCGGTGTTCTGCACGAACTTGTCGGCTTTGCCGCCGTTGGCGGCGTACTGCTCCGGGCCGTAGGAGTGGTTCTGGTCGCAGGTCAGGGCCTGGCGGGAGGACAGCCGGCGGGGCGGGTACTGGTTGGGGTTGCGCTGCAGCAGCCCGGCCGTGCGCAGGTTGTCGATCCGGGCGGGCGTGGCGCGGGAGGCTTCGAAGCGGGTGCCGTCGGTGTTGGCGGCGCGCGGGTAGGTGGCGAAGTAGTGGTCGAAGGAGACGTTCTCGTCGAAGACGACGACGAGGTGCTCGATCGGCGACTCGGTGTCGGTCCAGTCGCCGGGGAAGGGCAGTGCGGCGGCGGGCGGGGCGGTGGCCGTGACGGTGACCGCGGCCGCGGCGAAGGCGGCGCCGAGGCGGGCGCCTCGTCTCGTACGGGGACGCGTGCGCGTGGGGCGGATCATGTACTTCCTCCCGTTCTTCCGGTTCGGCCCGTGCCGGTCAGCAGGGCGCGCCCGTACCAGTCCGTGCGGTCCCGCACGCCGGGGAAGGCGAAGAACCAGCCGCCGCCGAACGGGGTGACGTAGTCGGTGAGCGGCTCTCCGGCGAGTCGTTTCTGCACGGCAGTGAACTGGCGCACCGGGTCGCGCTGGTAGCAGCAGAAGAGCAGGCCCTGGTCGAGGGTGCCGTTGCTGCGGACGCCGCGGTCGTAGTTGTACGAGCGTCGCAGCAGCCGGTGCGCCTCGCTGCCGGGGGTGCGGGGGTGGGCCAGGCGGATGTGGCTGTCGAGGGGGGTCACCTCGCCCGCCGGGTCGTGGGCGAAGCGCGGCGCGTCGCTCTCGCGGGCGCCGTCGAGGGGGGCGCCGGTGTCGCGGCTGCGGCCGATGACGCGCTCCTGCTCGGACAGCGGGATGCGGTCCCAGAACTCGGTGAGCATGCGGATCAGCCGCACGACCTGGTAGCTGCCGCCCGCGGCCCAGCGCGGCTCGCCGGCGTCCGGGCCGGTCCACACGAGGCGGTTCATGAGGCGCGCGTCGCGGGGGTCGGGTCCCGAGGTGCCGTCCTTGAAGCCGAAGAGGTTGCGGGGCGTGCCGGAGGGGCGCGGCGGGGCGGTGTGGCCGTCGAGGCGCCAGCGGATCTGCAGGCCGCCGCGGGTGTGGCGGGTGAGGTCGCGCAGGGCGTGCAGGACGGTGTCGGGGCTGTCGGCGCAGAGCTGGACGGCGAGGTCGCCGTGGCACCAGGCGGGGTCGAGGTCGTCGTCGGGGAAGACGGGCATGGGGCGCAGGAGGCGCGGGGCGCGGTCGGCGAGGCCGTAACGGTCGTCGAAGAGGGAGGCGCCGGCGGAGACGGTGACGCGGAGCCCGCCGTCGGCGGGGAGGGAGGGCCCGAGGAGGCCGGAGTCGGGGGGCGGCGCGGTGATGCCGGTGGGGTCCGGCGTGCCGCCGCCGGTCAGGAACCGGGCGCGGCCGGTGAGGGTCCGCAGGAGGTCGGCGAGCTCGCGGCGATCGGCGGCGGTGACGTCGAAGGAGGTGAAGGCCGTGGCGCGGGCGGGCGGGGTGAGGAC
>NZ_JBPQTS010000222.1:0-8609 GCF_051386455.1 Streptomyces sp. URMC 124 | reverse complement strand
CGCCCAGCCCGCACCCGCCTCCGCACCCGACCCCCGCCGCTGGTGGGGGCTGGTCGTCATCGCCACCGCCCAGCTGATGGTCGTCCTCGACGCCACCATCGTGAACATCGCCCTGCCGTCCGCCCAGCACGCCCTGCACATCTCGGACGGCAACCGGCAGTGGGTGATCACCGCCTACACCCTGGCCTTCGGTGGCCTCCTCCTGCTCGGCGGCCGCATCGCCGACCTCGTCGGCCGCAAGCTGACCTTCATGACCGGCCTGGTCGGCTTCGCCGCCGCGTCCGCCCTCGGCGGCGCCGCCCACACCTCCGGCATGCTGTTCGTCGCCCGCGCCCTGCAGGGCGCATTCGGCGCGCTCCTGGCCCCCTCCGCGCTCTCCCTGCTCACCACCACCTTCACCGACGGCAAGGAACGCGCGAAGGCCTTCGGCATCTACGGCGCCATCGCCGGCGGCGGCGCCGCGATCGGCCTGATCGCCGGCGGGCTGCTCACCGAGTACCTCGACTGGCGCTGGTGCCTCTACGTGAACGTGCCCATCGCCCTGATCGCCCTGCTCGGCGCCCTGGTCTTCCTCCACGACGACCGGCGCCGCCGCGGCGAGCGGCCCCGCCTGGACGTCCCCGGAGTCGTCCTCGGCTGCGGCGGCCTCGTCGCCGTCGTCTACGGCTGCAGCGAGGCCCAGCCGCGCGGCTGGGACGACCCGCTCGTCCTCGGGCTGCTGTGCGGCGGCGCGGCGCTCCTGGGCGCCTTCACGTGGTGGCAGGGCCGCGCCCGGCACCCCCTGCTCCCCCTGCACGTCATCCGCGACCGCAACCGCGGCGGGGCGTTCCTGGTGATGGGGCTGGCCGTCATCGCGATGTTCGGCATGTTCCTGTTCATGACCTACTACCTGCAGGTCGTCCTCGGCTACTCCCCGGTGAAGACCGGCCTGGCCTTCCTCCCGATGACGGCGGCCATCATCGTCGGCTCCACCCAGGTCTCCGCCCGCCTCATGACCCGCGTCCCCCCGCGCGCCCTGATGGTGCCCGGCACGCTCCTCGCCGCCGGCGGGCTGTTCCTGCTGACCTTCCTGCCCGTCGAGCCCGCGTACGTCAGCCACGTGCTGCCCGCCGAGCTCCTCGTCGGCCTCGGCATGGGCCTGGTCTTCATGCCCGTCATGGCCACCGCCACCGCCGGAGTCGCCCCGCACGACGCCGGCGTCACCTCCGCCACGGTCAACACCGCTCAGCAGGTGGGCGGCTCCATCGGCACCGCCCTGCTCAACACCATCGCCACGTCCGCCGGCACCGCCTACATCACCGCGCACCTGAAGACCGCGGCCACGGGCGGAGTCCCCGCGCCGGGCGTGCGGGCCGGCATCGTCAAGGCCGGCCTCGTCCACGGCTTCCAGATCGCCATCGCCTGGGGCTCGGGCATCATGCTCCTCGCCGGCGTCACCGGCTGGTTCCTGGTCACGGCCGGGCCGCCCCGGCGCGGCGGCCCGCCCCCCGGTGACGTCGCAGCCCCCGCGAGCGCGGAAACCGCCGGAACCCAAGAGACAGCCGGAACCCAAGAGACAGCCGGAACCCAAGAGACAGCCGGAACCGAAGAAGCGGCCGAAGCCGAAGAACGGCACCACATGCGCGCACCGGAACCCGGGGACGGCCCTCGGTGAAGGCGGCCCTTTCAGGCCACCACCCGCATCCCGTGCGACGTGTTGTTCAGCCGCCGGCCGCCCGAGCCCGTACACACCACGATGTCCTCGATGCGCACCCCGAATCGCCCCGGGAGATAAATCCCCGGCTCGATCGAGAAACACATCCCCGGTACCAGCGGAAGGTGTTCACCCTCCACCATGTACGGCGGCTCGTGCGTCGTCACCCCGATCCCGTGCCCCGTACGGTGAATGAAATATTCCCCGTAGCCCGCGCTCCGGATGACCTGCCGCGCCACCCGGTCGATCTCCTGGCACGCCACACCCGGCCGCACCGCCTCGAAGGCCGCCTGCTGCGCCTCGCGCACCACGTCGTGCACCTTGCGCTCCTCGGCCGTCGGCTCGCCCACGTGCACCGTGCGCGTGGTGTCCGAGCCGTAACCGTCCTTCAGCCCGCCGAAGTCCATGACGACCATGTCGCCGACCTCGATGACCCGGTCCCCCGCGTCGTGGTGCGGATTCGCACCGTTCGGCCCCGAGCCGACAATCGTGAAATCCACCCGGCTGTGCCCGTGTTCGCGCAGCAGCCGCGCCAGGTCCGCCGCCACCTCGCGCTCGCTCCGCCCCGCGAACCGCAACCCCACGACCTGCTCGTACGCCGCGTCGGCGGCAGCGCCCGCAGCCGCGAGCCGCTCCACCTCGTAGGCGTCCTTCACCGCCCGCAGCATCGGCATGACCTCGGTGAACGCCCCGTACGACACGCCCGGGCACACGCGTTGGAGCGCCAGCACGTGCAGCGCCCACGCGTTGTCCGACACGCCGTAGCGGCCCTTGGCATCCAGCAGCGGGGCCAGCGCCGCGTACGGGTCCTGGCCGTCGCTCCAGCCCGTGACCGACAAGGAGGCGGCGGCCGGGGCCCGTTCGGCGTCGGGCCGCTCCAGCGCGGGCACCAGCAGCCGCGGCCGGGCGCCCGGAGCGATCAGGAGCGCGGTCAACCGCTCGGTCACGGACGGGCGATAGCCCGTCAGCCAGTCCAAGTCCGGGCCCGGTGTGACGATCAGACCGGCCAGGCCGGAGTCGGCGGCCGCCACGGCGGCACGGTCCAGGCGGGCGGCGTAGGCCGGCCCGCCCTTCGGTCCACCGGGCGGGGTCGGGGCACAGGCGCCAGCATCGCTCATGGGGGCAGCGTAATCCGGACGAAGGCGGTCGGCGACGCCATTCTCTACCTGACGGGTGATGCTCCCTCATCCGGCCGGATGAGGGGCACCCCGACCCAGGACCGATTTCTCCCCGATTCCATTGTGGAGGCAATTAGGGGATGTCTAGCGTGTCCATGCCTGCAGTTCGCAAGTTCACGCCTGTAGTTCATGCCTGTAGTTCATGCCTGCGGTCCCTGCTGCAGTTCATGCTCGCCTAGCTAGGAGCACCATGTTCCGACGAGTCGGGCGGTTCGCCGTCCACCGACCATGGCTCACCATCGCCGGCTGGATCATCGCCGCGGTGGCCCTCAGCCTGTTGGCCCCCGGGCTGAAATCCACCACCGATGAAACGGAATTCCTTCCTTCACATTATGAATCCGTACAGGCGGGCAAGCTCCAGGAAAAGGCCTTCCCCAAGACCGAACAGCCCTCGGCCATCGTCGTGTTCCAGCGCTCCGACGGCGGGAAGCTGACCGCCGCCGACCGCGCCGACGTCGCCAAGGTCACCGGCGGACTGCACGACAAGCACCGCAAGGGCATCACCCGCATCGAGACGAACCCGCAGGCCGTCTCGCCCAACGGCGAGATCGCGCTGGCCAACGTCATCGCCGCCAACAGGAACTCGCAGGACCAGACGCTGCCCAACGCCGTCAAGGACCTGCGCGAGGACGCCAAGGGCCTGCTGAAGGGCACCCAGTTGAAGGCCGGCTTCACCGGTCAGGCGGCCACCGCCCTGGACGCGCAGGAGTCCTCCGGCGACACCGACGCGATGATCATGTCGGCCACGCTCCTCCTGATCATCGTGCTGCTGCTGGTCATCTTCCGCAGCCCGCTGATAGCGCTGATGCCCGTCCTGATCATCGCCCTCGTCTTCGCCGTCGCCCTCGGCCTCATCGGCACCGCCGCCGAACTCGGCGGACTCAAGGCGGACAACTCCATCTCCGCCATCCTCATCGTCGTCCTCTTCGGCGTCGGCACCGACTACATCCTCTTCCTCCTCTTCCGCTACCGCGAAGAACTGCGCGCCGGGCAGCAGCCCAAGGAAGCCCTCACCAACGCCGTCGCCCGCGTCGGCGAGACCATCGCCTCCGCCGCCGGCGCCGTCATCGTGGCCTTCCTCGCGCTCCTGCTGTCCACCATGGGCATGATGCGCGCGATGGGGCCCTCGCTCGCCATCGCCGTCGGCGTGACCCTCGTGGCCGCGCTCACCCTCGTACCGGCCGTCTTCTCCCTCCTCGGCACCAAGGCCTTCTGGCCCTCCAAGGCCTGGAAGAAACGCCCGCGCAACCGCCTCTCCAACGGCCTCGGCGCGCTCGTCGCCCGCCGCCCCGCCGTCATCGCCACGCTCTCCGCCGCCGTCCTGGCCGCCCTCGCCGTCGGCGCCCTCAGCTTCAAGGCCGAGTTCGACACCGACAGCCAGCTGCCGCAGAAGCTCGAATCCGTCCAGGCCATGAAGGACCTGCAGCGCGGGTTCTCCGCCGGCCAGTCCGACCCGGCCATGGTCTACGTCGAGTCCCGCGGCGGCACCGCCCTCGACAAGGGCGCCCTCGGCGCGTACAAGAAGGACCTCGCCGGCATCGACGGCGTCGGCGCCGTCTCCGACCCGGTCGTCAGCCCCGACGGCACCGTCGCCCAGTACAGCGTCGTCCTCAAGTACCGCCCCACCGAGGACAAGGCCATCGACCTCGCCGGCGGCACCCTGCGCGACACCGCCCACAAGACCGCGCCCGAGGGCAGCAGGGCCTACGTCGGCGGCACCTCGGCCGTCCTCGCCGACGTGGAGAAGGCCGTCGCCCACGACTACAAGCTCGTCTTCCCCATCGCCGGGCTCGCGATCATGGTCATCCTGGGCCTGCTGCTCCGCAGCCTCGTCGCCCCGCTCTACCTGATGGTCTCCGTCGCCCTGGGCTTCGGCGCCACGCTCGGCTCCACCGTCTGGCTCTTCCAGGACCTGCAGCACAAGAACGGCCTGCTGTTCATGCTGCCGGTCATCGTCTACCTCTTCGTCGTCGCCATCGGCACCGACTACAACATCCTCATGGTCGCCCGGTTGCGCGAGGAGGTCCGGCGCGGCGTCTCCGCCCGCGAGGCGATCCACACCGCCGTCGCCCGCTCGGCGCCCACCATCGCCTCCGCGGCGATCATCCTCGCCGGCACCTTCGGGGTCCTCCTGCTGGCCGACAACTCCATGCTCCAGCAGATGGGCTTCGCGGTCGCCTTCGGCATCCTGCTCACGGCCTTCGTGATGGCCATGCTCCTCGTCCCGACCGTCACCTCCCTCCTGGGCCACAAGGCCTGGTGGCCCGGGCACCAGGACGCCCCCCGCCCGGACCCCCTGGCCGGCCCCGGACCGGACCGGGCGCTGGGCCGCCACCGCGGGGCGGGCGAGGAGGTACGCAGCTGAGGCGTCCGGCCCGCACACGCCCCTGACACGACGAAACCGCAGGTCCCGGGAAGGGACCTGCGGTTTCGTCTTCGAGCCGACTGTCGGGTTCGAACCGACGACCTTCGCTTTACAAGAGCGGTGCTCTACCAGCTGAGCTAAGTCGGCCTGTGCGTTGCAGTCTAACCAAACTCCCACCATGCCCAGGCCACGAATTCTCACAGCCTGCGGCTGCTGACAACCGACCGCCTCCCGGGTACCGTCACCAGCAACCCGGTCCAATTGGACTGGACCACTCCCTCTACTCGGATCGTCCGGCACGTTCCTGCCGGTGAAGGGACTGCATCACCATGGCCACGGTCACGTACGACAAGGCGACCCGGATCTACCCGGGGGCCGACAAGCCCGCTGTCGATCAGCTCGACATCTCCATCGAGGACGGTGAGTTCCTCGTCCTGGTCGGCCCGTCCGGGTGCGGGAAGTCGACCTCGCTGCGCATGCTCGCGGGGCTCGAGGACGTCAACGGAGGGTCGATCCGGATCGGCGACCGCGACGTCACCCACCTGCCGCCCAAGGACCGGGACATCGCCATGGTGTTCCAGAACTACGCGCTCTACCCGCACATGACCGTCGCCGACAACATGGGCTTCGCCCTGAAGATCGCGGGCGTGCCCAAGTCGGAGATCCGCCAGAAGGTGGAGGACGCGGCGAAGATCCTGGACCTGACCGAGTACCTGGGGCGCAAGCCGAAGGCGCTCTCCGGTGGCCAGCGCCAGCGCGTGGCGATGGGGCGGGCGATCGTCCGGGAGCCGCAGGTGTTCCTCATGGACGAGCCGCTGTCGAACCTCGACGCGAAGCTGCGCGTGCAGACGCGTACGCAGATCGCCGGGCTGCAGCGCCGCCTCGGCATCACCACGGTCTACGTCACCCACGACCAGGTCGAGGCCATGACCATGGGCGACCGCGTCGCGGTGCTCAAGGACGGCCTGCTGCAGCAGATCGACTCGCCGCGGAACATGTACGACCGCCCCGCCAACCTCTTCGTCGCGGGCTTCATCGGCTCGCCGGCGATGAACCTGGTCGAGGTGCCGGTCGCCGACGGCGGCGTGAAGTTCGGCAACAGCGTCGTCCCGGTCTCGCGTGAGGCCCTCGCGGGCACCGGAAAGGGTGACCGCACGGTCACCGTGGGTGTCCGCCCGGAGCACTTCGACGTGGTCGAACAGAACGGCGAGACGGCGAAGTCGCTCGGCAAGGAGTCGAAGGACGCGCCGGCCGGCCTGGCGGTCACCGTCAACGTGGTGGAGGAGCTCGGCGCCGACGGATACGTGTACGGCACCGCCGAGGTCGGCGGCGAGCAGAAGGACCTCGTCGTGCGCGTCAACGGCCGCCGCGTGCCGGAGAAGGGCTCGATCCTGCACGTCGTCCCGCGCCCCGGTGAGCTGCACGTCTTCTCCACGTCGTCGGGCGAGCGCCTGAGCGACTGACCGCGCGGCGCGGCACGGCGCCGCGCGGCCCGAGCCGCATCACCCGCCCCCGGTGCCTCCGAATGGCCCGGGGGCGGGTGTTTTTCGCCCCGAAGGCGCATCAGTCGCCGTTTTCCCTGCCAGATCGCTCTTTTCGAGCTCCGTGCGTCAACTCGGCGACCCACCGCACCACCTGACGCATCCCTCGACCGGGTGACTAGATGTCGCGGCGTCATTACCCCTCGCTACCATCTGCGGCATGAACCAGGCCGCCCGCCACATCGGCAGAACCCTTGCCTTCGTACTCCCCGTCGTCCTCGTCCTCTCGGGGACGCTCGCGGTGACCCGTGTCCCGTGGGCCGCGCCTGCCGATTCGCAGGTGCTCACCGCGTCGTCCGACACCGCCTCCACCCAAGCCCGGATCCGCGCCCCGCACGAGGTGCTGCACGACAAGCTGCTGACCGAGCTGCAGGAGAAGAACCCGGGGGTCGCCCTCAGCCACCTCCAGGAGGCCACCAACGGCCGTCCGTCGCTCGCCCGGCACTGCGTCGAGATCGCGCGGAGCCTCGGGCGTGCGGCCGTGGCCAAGTACGGCCCCCGCCAGGCGCAGCGCTTCGCCCGCCCGGTCTGCGACACCTCGTACGCCTCCGGCGTCCAGAGCCGCTGACCGCCGCGCGGGGGCACGGCGCCGCGACCGCCGGTCCGCCCACGGACGGCACCGCATATCGTGCGGGGCATGACCGGCACCCACGCGTATCCGTACCCCACCCAAGCCGTGATCCTGGCCGGCGGCCAGGGGTCGCGGCTGCGTCCGTACACCGACGACCGACCCAAGCCGATGGTCGAGATTCCCGGCACGGGGACCCCGATCATCGGCCATCAGCTGGCCTGGCTGGCCGCCGAGGGCGTCACCGACGCCGTGGTCTCGTGCGGCCATCTGGCCGAGGTGCTGCAGGAGTGGCTCGTGTCGGCCGAACTGCCGCTGCGGGTGACCACGGTCGTCGAGAAGGAGCCGCTCGGCCGGGGCGGCGGCCTGAAGTTCGCGGCGGCCTCGCTGCCGCACCCCGACCGGCCCTGGTACGCCACCAACGGCGACATCTGGACCCGTTTCTCGCTGCGCGAGATGGCCGCCTTCCACCACGAGCGTGACGCGGCGGCCACCCTGGCCCTGGCCCGGCCCCGGATCCCCTGGGGGGCCGTCGAGACCGACGAGTTCGGGCACGTGCTGGACTTCATCGAGTCCCCGCCCTCCCCGTACCTGATCAACGCGGGCGTCTACGTCTTCTCCGCCGCGTTCACGGACCTGCTGCCGGAGCACGGCGACCACGAGCGCACCACGTTCCCCCGGCTGGCGCGCGAGCGGCGGCTGGCGGGCTATCCGCTGCCGCACGGGGCGTACTGGCGGGCCATCGACACGGCCAAGGACCTCACGGAGGCCGCGAGGGAGCTCGCGCGGGGCGCAGTGGCGTAGCCGCCGCCCGCTCCGCGCAGGCACCGATCGGGCGGCGCGCATTCCACCGGGCCCCTCACCGTTGCGGTGAGGGGCCCCTGCGGCGGGCATGTCCTTCCGCCGCGACGGCGAAGGACCACAGCGATGCGCTTCGGCGGTGCCCGCCGGGCCCTCTGCGGGGGCGTCCTGGTCAGCCGAGGAGGCCGCCCAGGGCTCCTCCCGTGCGGGTGCCGCCCGAGGAGCCGCCGGAGGAGGTACCTCCGGTGCTGCTCGTGGTGCTGCTGGTGCCGCTGGAGGCCGAGGAGCCTCCGCCGGAGGGGCTGCGGGGCGCCGCGGGCGCGGCCGGCTGCCGCGGGGTCTGCGGGGCCGGGCGGACACCGTGGCTGGCGCCGGGGTGACCGGTGCCGCCCGCTGCCGCGCCGGTGGGGGTGCGGGCGGCGCCCGGCGCGGCCGGTGCGGTGGCGGAGGGGGTGGCTGCGCC
>NZ_JBPQTS010000221.1:0-8930 GCF_051386455.1 Streptomyces sp. URMC 124 | reverse complement strand
GTGGGGCGGCGAGGGTGACGCCGGGCGGGGCGTCCGTGCCGGCGGGCAGGGTGCCCGGGCCGTCGGGCGGGTCGCTCGGGCCTTCGGGCGGGGCGCCCGGACCGTTGGGCAAGGTCTTCGGGCCCCGCGGCGGGGCGCCGGCCAGCTCCTCGTGCAGATGACCGGCCAGCTCCGCGACACTGGGCCGGTCGAAGGTGAGGGTGGCGGGCAGCGGCAGACCGGTGAGGAGGCCGAGGCGGTTGCGCAGCAACACCCCCGTCAGAGAGTCGAACCCCAGCTCGGTGAAGGGACGGCCGGGCGCCACCGCGGCCGCGTCCGGATGGCCGAGCACCGCGGCGACCTCCGCGCGGACGAGCTCCAGCAGCGCGGACGCGCGGTCGGCTTCCGGCAGCGCCGCGAGCCGTTCCCGCCAGGCCCCGGCCGCGTCACCGGTACCGGTGTCCGCTCCCGCTCCGGCGGAGCCGATGCCACCGGCGGACCCGGACCCGGACCCGGACCCGGGCCCGCCCGCGGCGGCCGGTCGCCCCGGGCGCAACAGCGCGCGCAGGGGCGGCGGTACGGGTGTGCCGGAGGCGGTAGTCAGCCCGGAACGGTCCGCCTGCAGGAGCAGGGGAGCGAGCACCGGCTCGCCCCTGCCCAGCGCGGCGTCGAACATCGCCAGGCCCTGCCCGGGCGCGACCGCCCGCAGCACACCGCCCATGGCCCGCTCGACGCCTTCGGTGCGCGCCGCCATCCCCTCCCCGCCCGCCCACGGTCCCCATACGAGGGAGAGGGCGGGCAGGCCCTGGGCGGCGCGGTGGTGGGCGAGCGCGTCCAGGAAAGCGTTCGCCGCGGCGTAGGCGGCCTGACCCGGATTGCCCAGCAGCCCGGCCGCCGACGAGAACAGGACGAAGTGCGACAAGGGCAGATGCCGCGTCAGCTCGTGCAGGTGCCAGGCGGCGTCCGCCTTCGGCCGCAGCACCGCTTCCAGCCGCCGGGGCGAAAGCCCTTCCAGCACGCCGTCGTCCAGCACGCCGGCCGTATGGACGACGGCGCTCAGCCGGTCGGCGTACTTCTCCACGACGGCCGCCAGTTGCGCGCGGTCGGCCACGTCGCAGGCGATCACGTCCACGCGGGCACCGGCTTCCTCGAGCGCGGTCTGCAAGCGCGACGCCCCCTCCGACCGCGGACCCCGGCGGCTGACGAGCACCAGGTGCCGGACGCCGTGCCGGGTGACCAGGTGCCGTGCCAGCAGCCCGCCGAGGGCTCCGGTGCCGCCGGTGAGCAGGACGGCGCCGTCGGCGAACGTTTCAGCTGCGGGCGGTCCGGTGGGCGAGACGGCCGGTGACGGCGCCTCGGTGTCCGCCAGGCGCGGGACGCGGACCGCACCGCCGGTGAGGGAGAGCTGGGGCTCGCCGGTGGCGACGGCGGCGGGCAGCAAGCGCAGCGACTCGGGCCGGCCGTCGGTGTCGACGACCGTCAGGCGCCCGGGGTACTCCGCCTGCGCGGAGCGCAGCAGGCCCCACACGGCGGCGGCCGGCAAGTCGGGCGCGGGGGAGGTGGCGCCACGGGTCACCACGACGAGGCGGGCACCGGGCGCTGCCGAAGCGGACAGGTGCGTCTGCACCAGGTCCAGGACGTGGGCTGTCAGACGGCGTGTACCCGCAGCGGGATCCGTCCCTGAGGGATCGCCTTCCGGTGACGGGGCGAGGGAGACCACCACCTGCCCCGGGTCGTCCGGTGCTGATACGGAGGCGGCGAGCCCGTCGGAGCCGGCGGCGAGCCTGTCGGACGAGGCGAGCCTGTCGGACGAGGGGAGCCCGTCGGACGAGGAGAGTCCCTCGGAGGAAGGGAGCCCTTCGCCGCCGGCCGGAAGGGCGGCCCATCGCAGGACGTACAGCCCTCCGCCACCGTTCACACCCGCGCCCGCGGTGGCGTCGGCGGGCTCCGGCAGCGGCCGGGTGGTCAAGGACTCCACCCGTGCCACCGGCTGCCCGGCGGGGTCGGCCAGGTCCACGGCGACGCTGTCCGTACCGGCGGCGCGGATGCGTACGCGCAGGGCCGTGGCCCCGACGGCGTGCACGGTCAGGCCGCGCCAGGCGAACGGCAGCCTGACGGGACCGGTGGACGGCGCGGCCAGGAGCGCTGCGTGCAGCGCGGCGTCCAGCAGGGCGGGGTGGATGCCGTACCGCCGCGCGCCGCCGCCAGCCGCTTCCGGCAGCCGCACCTCTGCGTACACCTCCTCCTCGCCGGGGCCCCGCCAGACGGCCGCCACGCCCTGGAACGCGGGGCCGTACGCGTACCCGGCGCCGGCCAGACGCTCGTAGGCACCCGTGACGTCGACGGGCGCGGCGTCCTGGGGCGGCCATGCGCAGGCGCCTGTACGGGAGACGTCCCGGAGCCCGCCCGGGGCCCCGGAGGCCGGGGTGAGCCGCCCGGTCGCATGGTGCGTCCACGGATCCAGCGGGCCCGAGCGCTGCGGACGGGAGTGAACGTCGGCGGTTCGCCGTCCGGAGGCGTCCGGTTCGCCGAGGACCACCTGGACCCGGACCCGGTCGCCGGAGCCGGGCAGGACCAGCGGGGCCGTCAGGACGAAGTCCTCGACGGTGTCCAGCCCGCAGACGTCGCCCGCCTGGAGCAGCATCTCGGCGAACGCGGCGGCAGGTACGAGGATCTGCCCGGCGACGACGTGGTCGCGCAGCCACGGCTGGTCCGACGCGGACAGGTGGCCGGTGCACAGGAGGCGTTGCGTGCCGGGGACGGTGGCCGACTCGGGCAGCAGGGGATGGCCGGGCCCGGCCGCGCCGGGGGTGGGGGCGGCCGGGGCCGGGGCGTCCAGCCAGTAGCGCCGCCGTTGGAAGGGGTACGTCGGCAGATCCACCGGCCGGGCGCCGCTCCCCGCGTACACCCGGTGCCAGTCCACCGGCACACCGTGGACGTGCAACCGGCCGAGCGCGGCGAGGACTTCCTCCGCCTCCCGGGCGCCCTCCCGCGCGGTGGTGATGAACTCAGGGCCCTCGGCCGGCTGCTCGCTGCCTGGCTGTTCGCTGTGTGCGGCGAGGCCGGCTGCGGCAGCAGCGGTGAGCTGTGCCCCGGGTCCCACTTCGGCGAAGGCAGTCACCCGTTCGTCGTGGGCGAGCCGGTGCACGGCGTCCCCGAAGCGCACGGTTTCGCGGGCGTGGCGCACCCAGTACGCGGCCGAGCACAGGTCGTCCCCGGCGGCCGGGCGTCCGGTCAGTGCCGACACCACCGGGATCCGCGGCGCGCGGTACGTCAGACGTGCCGCCACACGCCCGAACGCCTCCACCATGGGTTGCATCAAGGGGGAGTGGAAGGCGTGGCCGACCCGCAGCCGCGTGGTGCGGCGCCCCTGCCGGGCGAAGCGGGCCGTGACGGCGAGCGTGGCGTCCTCTTCACCGGACAGGACGACCGACCGGGGGCCGTTCACCGCCGCGACCGCCACCCGGTCCTCCCAGCCGGCCAGTTCCTGCTCGGCCTCGTGCTCAGAGGCCTCCAGCGCCACCATGACGCCCCTGCCGGGGAGGTCTCGCATCAGCCGGCCCCGTGCCGCGACCAGCTGCACCGCGTCCGGTTCCGACAGGACTCCCGCGACGTGAGCCGCTGCGAGTTCACCGACGGAGTGCCCGGCGAGGACGTCCGGCCGCACTCCCCAGGCCTCCAGAAGCCGGCAGAGCGCCACCTCGAAGACGAACAACCCGGCCTGTGCGAAGTCGGTCCGGTCGAGCAGGAGGGCGTCTTCGGTGCCCTCTTCCGCCCACAGCACCGAGCGCAGGGGCCGCTCCGGGCCTTCGGCGTCGAACCGTTCGCACAAGGCGTCGAAGGCGGCGGCGAACACGGGGAAGGCCCCGTGCAGTTTCCGGCCCATGCCCGGCCGCTGCGCGCCCTGGCCGGAGAACAGCAGGGCCAGCCGCCCGGGGGCAGCGATCGGCCTCGCCCCTGTACCGGGCCCGGCATCGGGGCCGGGGCCGGCGTCGAGGTCGGTTCCGGCTGTCGCCCACGCGTCCAGAGCGCTCAGCAGCGCCTCGCGGTCCGCTCCGGTGACCGCCGCCCGGTGGGTGAGGGCGGACCGGGTCGTGGCAAGGGAGTACGCCACGTCCAGGAGGGCCGTCCCGGGCTGCTGCCGCAGCAGGGACGCCACTTGCGCAGCGTGTGCGCGCAGAGCTTGCGGGTCCGCGCCGGACAGCAGCAGGGGCGGCATCGCCACAGGGCGCCGAGGGGCGGCGGTTCCTGTAGCTTCCGTGCCGGCCGGGGCCTCTTCCAGGATGACGTGGGCGTTGGTCCCGCCGATGCCGAACGCGGAGACGCCCGCCCGGCGCGGACTGCCGGGCGCCGGACGCCATTCCTCGTCCCGCGTCAGCAGCCTTACGGTGCCCGAGGACCAGTCCACGCCGGGGGACGGCTCCTCGCAGTGCAGGATGCGCGGCAGGCGCCCGTGCCGCATCGCCAGGACGGTCTTGATGACTCCGCCGACACCGGCCGCGGCCTGGGCATGCCCGATGTTGGACTTCAGCGCGCCGAGCCACAGCGGCCGTCCGGCGGGTCGCTCGCGGCCGTACGCGGCCAGCAGCGCCCGGGCCTCGACGGGGTCGCCGAGCGCGGTACCGGTGCCGTGGGTCTCCACGGTGTCGATGTCGGCCGGGGACAGCCCGGCGTCGGCCAGTGCCCGGGCGATCACCTGCTGCTGGGCCGGCCCGCTGGGCGCGGTGAGGCCGTTGGAGGCGCCGTCGGATCCGACGGCCGAGCCGCGCAGCAGGGCCAGCACCGGATGGCCGTTGCGCCGGGCGTCGGAGAGGCGCTCCAGGAGGACCACTCCGGCGCCCTCGGCCCAGCCGGTGCCGTCGGCGGCGGCCGAGAACGGTTTGCACCGGCCGTCCGGCGCCAGGCCGCGCAGCCTGCTGAACGCCACGAAGGCCGCCGGAGTGGCCATCACGGTGACGCCGCCGGCCACCGCCAGCGAGCACTCTCCCGACCGCAGGGCCCGCGCTGCCCAGTCCATCGCCACCAGGGACGACGAGCAGGCGGTGTCGACCGTGACGGCCGGCCCGTGCAGCCCCAGGGCGTACGCGATGCGGCCCGACGCCACGCTGCCGGCCGAGCCCAGCGCGAGATGCGCTTCGAGCGCGTGCGGGCCCCCGTGCAGGAGACGGCCCGCGTAGTCGTCGTGCATCACGCCGACGAAGACGCCGGTGTCGCTGCCGCGCAGCGACGCCGGGGCGATGCCCGCCCGTTCACAGAGCTCCCAGGTCGTCTCCAGCAGCAGCCGCTGCTGCGGATCGGTGGCCAGTGCCTCGCGGGGCGACATCCCGAAGAAGGCCGCGTCGAAGTCCGCCGCCCGGCGCAGGAAGCCGCCGCGGCGGGTCACGGAGGTGCCCAGCCGGTCCGGGTCGGGGTCGAAGAGGGCCGCCGGATCCCAGCCGCGGTCACCAGGGAGGTCGGAAGTCGCGTCGGCCCCGTCCGCGACCAGCTGCCACAACTCCTCCGGGGACGCCACGTCGTCGACGGCTCCCGGAAACCGGCATGCCATGGAGACGACGGCCACCGGCTCGGCGGGCGCCCTGCGCTTCCTTCTGCCGGGCGTACGGGGTGCCGGGCGGGCATGTCCGTCGAGCAGGGCGGAGTGCAGGAACTCCGCCACGGCGCCGGGCGTCGGATGGTCGAACACCAGCGTCGCGGGCAGCTCCAGCCCCGTGTCCGCGCCGAGCCGGTCGCGCAGCAGCACGCCGCCGAGGGAGGCGACGCCGGAGGCGCTCAAGGGCCGCCCCGGGTCGAGGTCCTGCTCCGGCACGCCGGCGACGTCCGCCACGTGGGCGAGGACGAGGCGCAGCAGGGCATCGCGGCGCCCGGAAGCGGGCAGGGCGAGCAGACGCCGGCGCAGGGCGGACGCGGCGTCCTCGCGCGCCGCGGCGAGCCGTTCCGCCAACTGCCGGGTCAGCGCCGGGCGGTCGGTCTTCCCGGAGGCGGTACGGGGCACGGAGCCGGTCTCGTACACCTCGTCGGGGACCTTGAAGCCCGACAGCCGCTCCCGGCACACGGCGCGGACCCGGCCGGTGTCGACGCCGTGCGGGCCGGGGACCACGAAGGCGACGGGCACCTCGCCCAGCACGTCGTGCGGCCTGCCGACGACGGCCGCGTCCGCGACGCCGGGACAGCCGAGCAGGACGTGCTCGACCTCGACCGGGTTGACGTTCTCGCCCCCGCGGACGATCAGCTCCTTGACCCGGCCGGTGACCAGCAGACGGCCGCCGCGTACGCGCCGCCCGAGGTCGCCGGTGCGGTACCAGCCGTCCCTGAACGCTCGTGCTGACTCCTCAAGCAGTGCCGGGTCCTCCGTGCGGCGGTGGTAGCCGAGCATCAGGTTCGGCCCGCGGACCTGGATCTCCCCTTCGGCGCCGTCGGCGACCTCGGCACTGCCGTCGGCATCACCGTCGGCACCACCGCCGGGATCGGTCAGCCGGACGTCGACGCCGGGAACCGGCAGGAGGCCCGGCCTGCCGCCCTCCTCCCGGGGGCCGGCTTGCCCGTAGGGCGTGGCGACCGCGATCTTTCCGCAGGTCTCGGTGCTGCCGTAGCCGTCGACCAGCGGGGCACCCAGCAGCTCCTCGACGGCTGCCCGCAGCTCCGGGGGACACGGCGCGCCCGCGGTGACGCACAGGCGCAGGCCGGACGGCGGCTGTGGCCGCGGCGCCCGGCGCAGCGCCTCCGTGAGCAGGTGGTACGTGGCCGGTACCCCCGCCAGGAGCGTGTACGACCGCTCGGCGAGCGCCTGCGCGACGCTCTCGCTCCGGTCGAGGAGGAAGGCGCCGGCCCCCACGGAGACGACCCCGAGCAGACACAGCGAGTGCGCGTAGGCGTGGAACACCGGAAGCGGCCACAGCAGCCGGTCCTCGCGCTCCAGGCCCCACAGCGGGACGTACGCCGCCGCCACCGACCACAGCGCGGCGCGCTGACTGGAGACGACACCCTTGCTGCGTCCCGTCGTGCCCGAGGTGTAGAGGATCCAGGCGGGCTCGTCCAGGCCGAGGTCGTCCCGGGGCGCCCGCCCCGGATCCGTCCCGGCCAGCTCCTCGAACGCGTGTGTGCCTGCGGCCACCGCCTCCGGCAGGGCGTCCGTGCCCGCCACCACGATCCGTGAGCACAGCTCCGGCCGTGCGGCTGCGGCTGCAGCCGTGCCGGTGAGCCGGGACAGCCCCGTCTCCTCGGTGATCACCGCGACGGCGCCGCTGTCGTCGAGGAAGGAGGCGAGTTCCGCCTCCGCCGCCTCGGGATCGAGCAGAACCCCTACGGCTCCTGCCCGCAGGACCGCGAGGAACCCTTCCACCATCTCCACCCGGCTGCCCAGGTGCAGGGCGACCCGGTCGCCCCGCCGCACCCCCAGCCGCGCCAGGTGGCCCGCCAGCCGCGCGGTCCGTTCCTCCAGCTCCCCGTAGGTGACGCCACGCCGTGCATCCTGGAACGCCGTCTTGTCCGCCATCTGCGCCGCGTGCGCCTTGAGCGCGTCGGGCAGTGCACGTATGAGCTCGTCCCGCATCCCGCCATCCCCCACCCCTCGGGTCACGGGGGCGAAGGACAGCGCTCCCGCTCGCACACCGTACCGAGGGCTGAGGCCGGAGATCAGGGCCGGCGGCCGACCGGGCCGCCCCCCGGGCGGACCACGGGCCGCGCCGTGCCCGGATGATCTGCTTATCGTGACCTCATGGGTGAAGGGAACGGCGCCGGCACGCCCCACGGCTCCGCGCACCCTGCCGGCCCCGCCCGCCCTGCCGACGAGCGGCATCGTGCCCGCGCACGCTGGTCGGCGTTCCGGCACTCACCGTTCTTCCCCGCCACCGTGCTCGTCCTCATCGTGGCCGCGGCCGCCGGACTCTTCGCGGGGTCCTACACCTACGCCATGGCCAACCCGACCCCGCACAACATCCCCACCGCCGTCACCGGCGTTCCCGCGCCCGAGATCAAACGCGCCGAATTCGTCCAGGGCATGGAAAGGGCACTGGGCGCCGAGCTCCGGCTCCGCCACTTCCCCACCTACGAGGAGGCCCGGAACGCGGTCGACAACCAGCAGGTCTACGCCGTCCTTCAGGACCGCCGCCACGCGGCCGAGCTGGACGTCTCCGGTGCCTCCGGGGCCACCGTCGCCCAGCTGCTGGCCGAAACGGCGCCCCGGGTCGGCGCGGAGATCGACATCCCCGTGGCCGTGCGGGACATCAATCCCCTCCAGAAGGGCGATCCGCGCGGCCTCGCGCTCTTCTACATCACCCTGGCGTCGGTCATCGTCGGCTTCGTCGGGGCCATCCAGATGAGCGTCCACGCCCGCGAGCTCAACCCGGCCGAACGCATCGCCTTCACCGCCGCCTATTCCGCGCTCGGCGGCTTCACCATCGCGGCGATCGTCGACTGGGGGCTGGACGCCGTACGGCTTCCGTTCGCGGAATCCTGGCTGATCCTGGCCCTGACCATGTTCACCTCCGGCATGTTCTTCACGATGTGCAACGCCCTCTTCGGGCGGTGGGCGATGCTGCCCACCTGGGGCCTGATGGTCCTGCTGGGCAACCCCTCCTCCGGCGGCGCCGTCTCCTGGCCGCTGCTGCCCTCGCTCCTCGGCGAAATCGGCCGCTGGCTGCCGCCGGGAGCGTCTGTGAACGCTCAGCACACGGCCGTCTACTTCCGGCAGCACCAGCACTTCTTCCCGTTCGCCGTACTGATCGCCTGGGCCGCCCTCTCCTGCACCGTCTTCTGGATCTGGCGGCACCGCCACCCCGGCGGACGCGACACGGCACGGACCCTCGCAGCCGAGGACTGAACCGCTTCTCCTTTCTGCTGACGCGGTGCGTGTGAGTGTTTGCGGTGTGTTGTTCCGGGGGCTGTCGGGTGTGAGGGCGCCCATGAGAGCTGGCTCACTTACGAATTCCGTTAGTGGAATGCGGGGGCGGAAT
>NZ_JBPQTS010000220.1:0-8945 GCF_051386455.1 Streptomyces sp. URMC 124 | reverse complement strand
GGCCGATGGCGTTCCAGAAGGGGGGCAGGAGGGGGTACGGGTAGGCGCCGCCCGCGCTCGGGTTGCCGAGGACGACCACGATCGCGATGGCCAGGCCGATGCCGACGATGCCCGCGAGGCCCTGGAGGGCCAGGGTGGTCGCCCCGACCGCGAGGACCACCAGCGCTCCCAGCCCCCACAGTCCGAGGATGCTGCCGGGCAGTGCGTCCAGGACGGGGCCCGCGATGAGGGTGCCGAGGAGGCCGGCGGCCACCGCGTAGAGGGCGAGGGCGCCGAGCCGGATGACGGCCCGGTGCGGGTTGGCGGGGCGGGCACCCGCGCTGATGGCGAGGATCGCGGCGCACAGGTAGCCGCCCACGCACCAGCCGACCACGAGGTAGAACGCGGTCAGGCCGCGGGCGTCGCCGGCCGCGGCGGGCGCGACGTCCCTGACCCGTACGGTGCGCCCCTCCACGGCCTCGGCCCGGGCGAGCACCGCCTCGGTCGCCTGGGCGAGAGAGGCGCCGGCGCCACCGGCGACGAGGAGCGTGTCGGTGGTGCCGCGCGGGTCGACGACGAGCGCGGCGTCGAGATCACGGTTGCGGATCCCCACGGTCGCCGCCGGCTCGCCGCCGTCCACCGTGCGCACGTCCAGGGGCCTGCCGGGCAGCCTGTCGAGCCGTTCCTCCAGCTGCGCGCCGATCGGCCGGGGGGCGACGAGGCCCAGGGCGACCTCTCTGGGCCGCGGGTCGTGGAAGGCGCCGACGTAGGACGCGATGAAGGCGAGCTGGAGCACCAGGGCGCCGATCACCAGGACCGCGGCCCGGCCGGTCACCGCGCTGCGCAGTTCCTGGGCGAATGTGGGCATGCCCCGAGCCTGCGGTCTGCGGGCGGCCGTCGCAGGCGGTGCGGGCTGTCCGGGTGATCGAAGCCCCTCCGTCGCACCCCCTCGGACACCCCTCGCACGCCGCCTCGCACACGCGTTCGTACGAATGTTCGAGAGAGTGGTTTATGGTGGATGGAGAGGGCGGTTTTCGGCCAGGGGGTGACAGGAACAGCGGCAGGAGGTGCGATGACCGGGCTCAACACCTTCACGCACCTGCACACCGCATCCGGCTTCTCGATGCGGTACGGCGCCGCGCACCCCGAGCACCTGGCCGAGCGCGCCGCCGAGCGCGGCATGGACGCCGTCGCCCTCACCGACCGCGACACCCTCGCCGGAGCGGTCCGGTTCGCCAGGGCGAGCGCCAAGGCCGGGGTGCGCCCGGTGTTCGGCGTGGACCTGGCCGTACGGGACGAGCCCCCGCCGCCCCCGCACCGCCACGGCCGGCCGTCCGCGCACAGCCGCCCCCGCACCCCCGTGCGCGGCGGCGCCTTCGTCGACGACTCCGCGCCGCGTGCGGTCTTCCTCGCCCGGGACGGCGCGCACGGCTGGGCCGCCCTGTGCGGACTGGTCTCCGCGGCCCACGCGGGCGGCAGCACCGGGGGCACCCCCGCGGGGGCCCGCCCCCAGCTGACCCGCGCCGACCTCGCGGCGGCCGCCCCCGGCATCCGCACCCCCCTGTACGTCCTCCTCGGACCCGGCTCCGAGCCCGGCCGCGGGCTCGCCGCGGGCCGCCCCGACCGGGCCGCCCGGCTGCTCGCTCCCTGGCGGGAAATGTTCGGTGACGCCCTGCGGCTGGAGGCCGTCTGCCACGGCCGCACCGGCACCGGGCCGGGCTCCCTGCGGCTGGCCGCCCGCACCGTCGGCTTCGCCGCGGACCAGGGCGTCCCCGCCGTCCTCAGCAACGCCGTGCGCTACGCCGACCCCGGGCAGGGCCCCGTCGCCGACGTCCTGGACGCGGCCCGCCGGCTGGTGCCGATCGACCCCCGCGGGCCGGAGGGGCTCGACGGCGGGGAGCGCTGGCTCAAGGGGCCCGGCGACATGGCCGCTCTCGCCGAGCGGATCGCCGAGGCCGCGGGGCTCCGCCGGGACGCGGCCCGCCGGCTGCTCGCCACGACCGAGGAGACCGCCGCCGCGTGCCTGGTCGACCCCGAGGACGACCTGGGGCTCGGCAGCGTCCACTTCCCCGAGGCGCACCTGGTCGGCGCCGGGCGCCGCACCGCCGACCGCGTGCTGCGCTCCCGCTGCACGGCGGGCATGGTGCTGCGCGGGTACGACCGCAAGCGCTCCTACCGGGAGCGGCTGGAGGCCGAGCTGGCGGTCATCGCCGGCAAAGGCCTCGCCTCGTACTTCCTCACCGTCGCCCGGGTCGTGGACGACACCCGCGCGCTCGGTGTGCGGGTCACCGCCCGCGGCTCCGGCGCGGGCTCCCTGGTGAACCACCTGCTCGGCATCGCCCACGCCGACCCCGTCGAGCACGGGCTGCTGATGGAGCGCTTCCTGTCCGTCCACCGCAAGGCGCTGCCGGACATCGACATCGACGTGGAGTCCGCGCGCCGCCTGGACGTCTACCGCGCGATCTTCGACCGCTTCGGCGCGGACCGGGTCGCGACCGTCGCCATGCCGGAGACCTACCGCGTCCGGCACGCGATCCGGGACGTGGGCGCGGCCCTCGGCAAGGACCCGGCCGAGGTGGACCGGCTCGCCAAGGCCTTCCCCCACATCCGCGCCCGCGACGCCCGCGCGGCCCTGGCGGAGCTGCCCGAGCTGCGCGCGGTGGCCGCGGAGGACCACGGCCGGCTGTGGGAGCTGGTCGAGGCGCTGGACGGGCTGCCGCGCGGCATCGCCATGCACCCGTGCGGGGTGCTGCTGTCGGACGCGTCCCTGCGCGCCCGCACGCCCGTCGTGCCGACCAGCGGCGAGGGCTTCCCCATGGCGCAGTTCGACAAGGACGACGTGGAGGAGCTCGGGCTGCTCAAACTCGACGTGCTAGGCGTGCGGATGCAGTCCGCGATGGCGCACGCGGTGGCCGAGATCGAGCGGGCCACGGGGCGGCGCATCGACCTCGACGACCCCGCGGACGTGCCACCGGGCGACCCCCGTACGTACGAGCTCATCCGGTCCACCGAGACGCTCGGCTGCTTCCAGATCGAGTCGCCGGGCCAGCGCGACCTCGTCGGCCGGCTGCAGCCCGCCACCTTCCACGACCTCGTGGTCGACATCTCCCTCTTCCGGCCGGGCCCGGTCGCGGCCGACATGGTGCGGCCCTTCATCGCGGCCCGGCACGGGCGCGCGCCCGTGCACTACCCGCACCCGGAGCTCGAACCCGCGCTGCGCGAGACGTACGGCGTGGTCGTCTTCCACGAGCAGATCATCGAGATCCTGCACATCATGACCGGCTGCGACCGGAACTTCGCGGACGAGACGCGCCGCGCGCTGTCGGACCCGCAGCTGGCGGGCCGGGTGCGCGCGTGGTTCGCGCGGGAGGCGGCGAAGCTCGGCCGCTCGCCCGAGTCCGTGCGCCGCACCTGGGAGATCGTGGAGGCGTTCGGCAGCTACGGCTTCTGCAAGGCGCACGCCGTCGCGTTCGCCGTGCCGACCTACCAGTCGGCGTGGCTGAAGGCCCATCACCCGGCCGCCTTCTACGCCGGGCTGCTCACCCACGACCCCGGGATGTATCCCAAGCGGCTGCTGCTCGCGGACGCGCGGCGGCGCGGCGTGCCGATCCTGCCGCTGGACGTGAACCGGTCGGGCACGGCCTATTCGATCGAACTGATGTCCGATGAGGTGGTGTCCCGCCCGCCCGGCGACGGCGTGTGGGGGCTCCGCATGGCCCTCTCCGACGTGCAGGGCATCGGCGAGGCCGAAGCCGCCCGCATCGCGGACGGCCGCCCGTACACCTCCCTCCCCGACCTGTGGCGCCGCGCCCGGCCCACCCGGCCCGTCGCCGAACGCCTCGCCCGGGTCGGCGCGCTGGACGCCTTCGGGGACAACCGCCGCGACCTGCTCCTGCACATCGCCGAACTGCACCACGGGCACCGGCGCGGAGGGGCGGCCCAGCCCACCCTCGTCGACGGCGTACGGGCCGAGCCCATCGGCCTGCCCGACCTCGACGCGGAGGAACGGCTCGGCGCCGAGCTCGGCGTGCTCGGCATGGACACCTCCCGGCACCTGATGTCCGACCACCGGGCGTTCCTCGCCGAGCTGGGCGTCGTCCCCGCCCGGCTGCTGCGCGACGCCCGGCACGGGGAGACCGTCCTGGTCGCGGGCGCCAAGGCCGCCACCCAGACCCCGCCGGTCCGCTCCGGCCGCCGCGTCATCTTCACCACCCTCGACGACGGTACGGGCCTGGTCGACTGCGCCTTCTTCGACGACAGCCACCCCGCCTGCGCGCACACCCTCTTCCACTCCTGGCTGCTGCTCGTCCGCGGCGTCGTCCAGCGCCGCGGCCCGCGCAGCCTGAGCGTGGTGGGCGCGGCGGCATGGGACCTCGCACAGCTGACGAAGCTCCGCGCGCAGGGCGGCCTGGAGGCGGTGGCCGAGCTCCTCGCCGAGGGCGAGCCCTCTGCATCCGCCGCCGCGACGCCGTCCGGGCGGCGCATCCGCCTGTCCACCGGCTACGCCATGCACCCGTGGGCGGACCTTCAGCCCGCGGGCGAGGGCGCGGCCACGGGGCGCAAGCTGTGGCACGCGAGCCCGGGGAGCGCGGGATGAGCGCCCGCCCGCGGCTCGCCGCCGTACCGGATCCGCCGGCCGGCCGGGCCGGTCCGGCCGGGGCGCCCGCGCCCACCGTGCTCTACGTCCACTTCCACGCCGAGGCGGGCGCACCGGGCGCGCCCCTGGGCGAGGACACCTACGACGGGCTCCTCGCGCTGCTCGCCGAGGTGACGCCCGTCGTCCAGGCGGTGCCGCCGGACGCGGCGCTGATGGAAGTGCGCGGCGCCACACGGTACTTCGGGCACGGCCCCGCCGGTCTCGCCGCGCTCGTGCGGGTGCGGGCCCTCGCGCGGTACGGGGCCGACTGCACGATCGGCATCGCGGGCAACCCGATGCTGGCCCGGATGGCCGCGCAGGACGGGCCGCCCGGCGCGGTGCGCACCCTGCCCGGGGACCCGGCCGCCGTGGCCGCGTTCCTCGCGGGCAAGCCGGCCGCCGCCCTGTACGGCGTCGGCCCGGCCACCGCCCGCACCCTGTGCTCGTACGGGCTCGACAGTGTCGGCCGGATCGCCGCCGCGCCGCTGCCCGCACTGCAGCGGATCCTGGGGCCCGCCGCCGGGAGGCGGCTGCACGAGCGGGCGCGCGGCATCGACCCGACCCCCGTCACCCCGGGCGCGCGGGCCCGCTCGATGGCCGCGGAGCACCGCTTCGGCCGGGACGAGCTGGACGCCGGCCGGCGCCGCCGCGCCCTGCTGACGCTCGCCGACGCGCTGGGCGGCCGGCTGCGGGAGAGCGGCCGGGTCGCCCGGGGGCTGACCCTCACCGTGCGCTACGCGGACGGCTCGGTGACCACCCGCTCCCGCACCTTCGCCGAGCCGACCGCGCACACCCCCGTGCTGACCTCGGCCGCGTACGCTTTGCACGACGCGCTCGGGCTGCAGCGCGCCCGGGTCCGCGGCGTGGCGCTGCGCGCGGAGGGCCTCGGCGAGGCCGGATCTGCCGCGCACCAGCTGTCGTTCGACCCCGCCGACGAGAAGGCGCGCCGGATCGAGGCGGCCGTCGACCGGGCGCGGGCCCGCTTCGGGCCGGCCGCGGTGGGCCCGGCGGCGGCGGTGCGGGGGCCGGGGGCCGGGGGATCCCCCGGCACGGACGTTACGGGCCGGCGTCCCGCACATGAAAAACATGTGTCGCATTCCTTGACCGATCAAGGAAGATCCACGCATTCTTACCCGCAGGTAAGTTAACGGCCTTTCAGCCCCCCAGCTCCTGTTCCTGGTCACCCGTGTGCCCACCGCCGGGACCATCCCCCACCAGCGAGGTGTTCATATGAAGCTGTCCTGGAGACCCCTGCGCACCCTGCTCCCCGCCCTGGCTCTCGCCCTCTCGGCCGCCGCCCTCACCGCCCCCGAGGCCGCGGCCGCCGGCACGACTGCCGGCAGCGGCTGGAACGACTACTCCTGCAAGCCGTCGGCCGCCCACCCGCGCCCCGTCGTCCTCGTGCACGGCACCCTCGGCAACTCCTGGGACAACTGGCTGGTCCTCGCGCCCTACTTGAAGAACCGCGGCTACTGCGTCTTCTCCCTCGACTACGGCAAACTGCCCGGCGTGCCGGTGTTCTACGGCCTCGGCCCGATCGCGAAGTCGGCCGAGGAGCTCTCCGCGTACGTCGACAAGGTCCGCGACGCCACCGGCGCGGACAAGGTGGACATCGTCGGCCACTCCCAGGGTGGCGCGATGCCGCGCTACTACCTCAACTTCCTGGGCGGCAAGGACAAGGTGAACTCCCTCACCGGCATCGCCCCCAACAACCACGGCACGACGCTGTCGGGCCTGGTCACCCTGATGGACAAGATCCCCGGGGCCCGCAAGGCGCTCGGCGGCATGACGCCCGGCCTCACCGACCAGGCGCTCGGCTCCGACTACCTCAAGAAGATGAACTCCGTGCCCGACACCGTGCCGGGAGTGCGCTACACGGTCATCGCGACCAAGTACGACGAGGTCGTCACGCCGTACACCTCGGGCTACCTGTCGGGCCCCGACGTGCGCAACGTCCTGCTCCAGGAGCTGTGCGCCGTGGACCTCTCCGAGCACATCGCGATCGGCACCGTCGACCGCGTCGTCGCCCACGAGGTCGCCAACGCCCTCGACCCGGAGCACGCCACCCCGACCACGTGTGCGTCCGTCATCGGCTAAAACCGCTGGCCCCGGACGCCGCCCATGGGGAAGTCTCTCCCTCCATGAGCACCTCGAATGTTGTTTTGCAGGCCGGTGTTGACGTGACGGTCACCCTGGTCAAGGAGTCCCGGTCCGGCATCGGCTACCCCGCGGTCGTCGTGCGCGACGACGGCACGCACGCCGTCGTGCGCGCGCCGTGGGCGGCCCCCTCGGACCGGGACTTCGGCTTCGTCCGCTTCGAACGCGGCGACGTCTTCACCGAGCACTACTGGCGCGACCGCTGGTACGCCGTCAAGGAAGTACGCACCGCCGACGGCACCCTGAAGGGCTGGTACTGCGACATCACCCGCCCCGCGCAGATCACCGGCGACGGCGTCGTCTCCACCGACCTGGACCTCGACCTGTGGGTCTCGGCGGACGGCACCACGGTGCTCCGCCTGGACGAGGACGAGTTCGAGGAGAGCGGCCTGGAACGACGCGACCCGGCAGCGGCGGAGCGGGCCCGCACGGCCCTGGACGAACTGGAGGCCGTGGCCCGGGCGGGCGGGGCGGCCGGGCTGACCGGACTGCTCGGCTGAGACGTGCTGGGTGCGGCGATCACTTATCGACGGTCATGTCCTCGTAAACGATCGTGATCTTTTCGATCGCCGGGTCGCCGTCGCCCGCCCGCAGCCCCGGCCCCTCCCACGACGAGGCCCAGGCATTGACCAGACGGAAGCGAACGAGCGGCTTCTTCGCCGCGTCGAGCGCCGAAATCGAGAGGTCCGCCCGTTCCGGATCGACACCTTGCCGGGCCGCCGTCCGGGTGACCCGGTCCGCCCACTCCTCGGACGCGTCCATAGGCCGGGACAGGGTGACGTCGGGCAGCTGAAGGGCGCCGGGGACCTTCCTGGTGAGGAGGCGTCCATCGGCCGTGACCGACCTCGTGCCGACGGCGTCCTGCCCGAACTGCAGGCCGTCCACCGACTGGGGATCCGGGGGCCGGGGGCCTGGGGCCTTCTCCGTCACCGGCCACGAATGGGCGAAGCTTCAGCCTGCCGCCACGGGTCGGCGGAGATCGAGCTCGGGCTCGGGCTCGAGCTCGACGATGAGGAGCGTGCCGTGGCTTCCCGGGCGGACCGCGTGCGGTGTTCCCGCGGGGATCACGTAGAGCTCCCCGGGCCCGACCGGCACGGCCGCGCCCGCGACGTCGAGTTCGAGCCGCCCGTCGAGGACCAGCAGGGCCTCCGCAGCATCGTGGACCTCTTCTTCCAGGGGCAGTTCGTTCATGCGCAGGACCTTGATGCAGGCCGGGCCGATGCGCCCCAGCACGCGGGAGTTCCACTCGTGCTGCAGGGCCGCGGCGGTGTCGTTCACGTCGATCAGTGCCATGACGAGGAGGCTAGGCGAGCTGCGGGGGCGGTTGGTCGACCGATCGGTAAAGGATGTCCGCAGGTCCGGGCGGCAGGGGCAGTCCGTAGGCTGAGGCGGAACGGTGAGCCGGGACACGACCGGACGACAGACTTCGAGGTGAGGGAAACGTGACGGATCCGGACCGGGCCGCGGACGTGCGCAATGAAGACCGGGGAGCGGGCGCCACGGCCGCCCGCCGGCGGATACCCCTGCTCCTCGCGGTGGCGGGCCTCGCCTACGCGCTTGACCTGGGCAGCAAGCTGGCCGTGGTCGCCTGGCTGGAGAACGAGGAGCCCGTCGGGCTGATCGGCAACTGGCTGGAACTGGAGGTGCTGCGCAACGCCGGCGCCGCCTTCGGTATCGGCGAGGCGATGACGATCGTCCTCACGCTCGTCGCCACGACCGTCTCCGTCGTCATCGTCCGCCTCTCCCGCAAGCTCTACAGCACCCCCTGGGCCATCGCCCTGGGCCTCCTCCTCGGCGGCGCCCTCGGCAACCTCACCGACCGGCTCTTCCGCACCCCGGGCGGATTCGAGGGCGCGGTCGTCGACTTCATCTCCGTCCGCGGCTTCAGCGTGATGAACCTCGCCGACTGGGCGATCTTCTGCGGTGGCGTCCTGATCGTGCTCTACTCCTTCCTCGGCTGGGAACTGGACGGCACGGGCCGCGAACCGGGCCGAGAGCACGCCGAGGCCGCCTGACCTGCCGCCCAAGTCGCGCGTCCCGGCGTGGTCATCCGTCGCTCACGCGTCGTCAGCGAACCTGCGTCGGCCCCGCCGAGGTTCACGACCGCCGAACTGTTGGGGGTGGGGGTGAGGGTGACGATGACGACGACGTAGTGGGGCAAGCATCCGTGACC